>CASBQX010000293.1 GCA_949127925.1 Synechococcales cyanobacterium PMM_0002 | reverse complement strand
CCAACGCCGATTTTTTGCAGGCATTACTGTCATCTGATGGCGATTGCTATGGCAAACTGGGACGACTATTGAGCAACCGGGGACACCTGAACTTGGCGATCGCCACCTACCAAGCAGCCATTAGCCGCCAACCGAATGCCGCTCAATTTCAAATTGAATTGGGTCAGCTTCTAACTCAGATGCATCAGTTAGACGCGGCATTGAATGCTTACCAAGCGGCACTGAATCTGACCCCAAATTCGCCAGAAGCGGTGTTAGGGATGGCACAGGTTTTGGCGAAATCTGGCCAGTATCAGGCGGCGATCGCCTGGGCGAATCAGGCGATCGCCCTTGCGCCGACAATGGTTGACGGGTACGCATTATTGGGTGACTTAGCTCGCTCCATTGAGCAATGGGATATGGCCATTGGGCACTATCAAGCGGCGTTAGCAATTGCACCAACGGCAATTGAATGCTGGGGCAATTTAGCAGTCGCTTGCGCACATGGCCACAGAGAAATAGAGGCGATCGCCTGCTTCAAAACCATTCTGAACCTGAATTCAAATTTGGCTCCAGTCGTTGGGAATTTGATGACAGCGCTGCAACACCAAACCCTGTTGCCATCATCCGACAAGTTAGCTCATATCACTCCAATTGATCCCCCAAGTGGATGGTATGAAACGACAGCGGAATGGATTAAGCAATCTAGCCTAGATGCACATCATTACAGCCCCATTCATCCACCGCAGACCGTAATTCTCACGCCTCCTCAGCAGATTGAGACAAGCCTGGAGGCTGCTCCTCATTTTAGCTTTAGGTTTGGGCACACCATGACAATTCCCGGCACGTTTTTAGCCACCTTGAATAACGGGCGGTTTTGGCTAGATCCAGACCAAAGCAGCAGTGCGATTCTGACTGAAAATAATCAGCTCCTAGCCGATCTGTCTCCAGAATTTCCGATCCTTAGCCCCGGCCATCCTAATCAATTGCCTGAGCAGCATTGGACATTTAGAGCGAGAAAACTACCGCCTCCTGAGCAACTTGATGGCACTGTTGCTATCTTGGCTGGGTTATCAAACAACGTCTATTTTCATTGGTTACTGGATTGTTTACCTCGCTTTGAATTATTGAGATTAAGTGGACTCGACTTAAGTCAAATAGATTACGTCTTGGTTAGCGATCGCCTACTTTTTCAACAGGAAAGTTTACGTATTTTAGGAATTCCAAATACAAAAATACTGTCCCTTGAGTCGCATCTCCATATTCAAGCCACTAAACTGATTGTGCCATCGTTTGCGGGAGCGATCGCCTGGTTTCAGCCGTGGGTAGCTGACTTCCTAAACGCCACCTTTTTAGATCAATCAGCCTCTCTCTCGACCATTCAGTCTACCCATCCAACTCGACTATATATCAGCCGCCAAAATACAACCAATCGACGGATAGTAAACGAAGCCGAAATAGTAGAGCATTTAGAGCAAATTGGATTTGTGAAGATCGACCTGGAATCGTTGTCTATTGCAGACCAAGCCCAGTTATTTTCACAGGCAGAGGTGATTGTGGCACCGCATGGCAGTGGATTAACCAATGCAATATTTTGCACTCCTTCTACCAAGCTAATTGAAATTTTTTCGCCTAATTTTGTTTATCCCTGCTATTGGTATATTAGCAACCTACTCAAGTTAGACTATTTCTATCTTTTAGGAGAACTCCCGTTGGGGCATTCCCTGCATACCTTGCTCTATCCCAATCCGCGCATTGAAGATATTTTCGTGAATCTCGATAGGCTGCAACAGCTATTGCGTGTGGCAGGTGTGGAATAATGCAACTCTCGGCATTGGTGCTGGCA
Organism: Synechococcales cyanobacterium PMM_0002; assembly: GCA_949127925.1. Taxonomy (GTDB): domain Bacteria; phylum Cyanobacteriota; class Cyanobacteriia; order Elainellales; family Elainellaceae; genus CASBQJ01. Next base: position 2,772 of record CASBQX010000293.1, on the reverse strand, counting down.
GGCGGGCAAAGCCGTCGGATGGGGCAAGATAAGGCGCTGCTAGAAATCAATGGCGTCCCCATGCTGCAACGGGTGTGCGCGATCGCCCGTCTGTGTGCAAACCCGGTGTATGTCGTCACGCCCTGGATCGAACGCTATCAGGCAATTGTGCCACCCAATTGCCAGTTGATTCAAGAAATGTCAACCCTTGGTGATACCGATTCTCATGGGCCACTCATAGGGTTCGCGCAAGGGCTAGTGCAGGTGCAAACGGAGTGGGTGCTACTGCTAGCGTGTGATTTGCCGTTTCTGAAGGCGGAGGTTTTACAAACCTGGGCGCAGCAGTTGGAGGCGGCCAATCCGATGGCGATCGCCTACCTCCCCCGCCATCCCAAAGGCTGGGATGCGCTCTGTGGCTTCTACCGTCAAGATAGTTTGGCGGGGTTGCAGGGATTTATCGAGTCTGGGGGGCGATCGTTTCAGCACTGGCTAGCTCAGCACCCGGTGGCAGAATTAGCCTTAGAAAATAGACAGATGCTACTTAACTGCAATACCCCAGCAGATCTTAAAAGGATTGGATCAACATGAGTCAGCTATCGACCCAGATCTAACCTCAGCCGCAAACAAGTCGATAGCAAGAATTCTCAGATCAAAACAGGGGGTTCACAAACAAGGGGGTGGCGATGCGCCACCCCCCATAGTCAGAAGATCTAGGAGACAAAACTAGCAGAGATTTCTAGCGGATATATTCTTTCAGCACACTATTGCGGTTAGGATGACGCAGTTTACGCAACGCTTTCGCCTCAATTTGACGGATGCGTTCACGAGTGACGTTGAAGATCTGTCCAATCTCTTCTAAAGTCTTCATGCGTCCATCATCCAAGCCATAGCGCAGACGCAGCACATCGCGCTCACGGGGGCTGAGAGTGCTGAGAACGCTTTCTAGATCTTCGCGCAGCAGGTTTTTAGAGACTTGATCTTCAGGTGTTTCACCATCAGATTCAATAAAATCACCCAAACGAGAATCTTCTTCTTTACCGATAGGGGTTTCCAAAGAAATCGGCAGCTGAGCAGACTTAGCAATAAACCGCAGCTTCTCGATGGTCATTTCCATCCGGGTTGCAATTTCTTCTTCAGTCGGCTTGCGACCCATCTCTTGAGAAAGCAACTTGGTTGTTTTCTTAATTCGGGAGATTGTTTCGTAAAGGTGAACCGGTAGACGAATAGTGCGAGACTGATCAGCGATCGCCCGAGTAATAGCTTGACGAATCCACCAAGTGGCGTAGGTGGAGAACTTGTAGCCCTTCTCGTGATCAAACTTTTCAGCAGCGCGGATCAAACCCAAGCTACCTTCCTGAATCAAGTCCTGGAATGACAAGCCCCGATTCATGTACTTCTTAGCAATAGAAACCACCAGACGGAGGTTAGATTGCACCATTTTGTCTTTGGCACGACGTCCTACATAGAGGCGGCGTTGAAACGCAGGTAGCGCCATTTGAACCGCATTAGCCCACTCTTCGTTTCTTGGCTCCCTCGCTAGGTCTTGAACCAGCTGTTCACGAATTCGCTCTAGCTCAAGCAAATCGGCAATTTTTCGAGCCAGCTCAATTTCTTCATCAGCCCGCAGGAGGCGAATTCGACCAATTTCTTGAAGATATAGCCGAATTGAGTCTTCCGTGTAATGCTTTTTCTTTACTTGAGTCCGACGGCGGGTGCGACTCTTAGCCGGTTTGCCCCCTTCTTCCTCAGGCTGAGCATCAAAATCATCTCGGTCGTCGTCGCCCTCCTCCGCAAACCCGAATTCAGTCTCGGCTGGATCGATGGTTTCGAGTACGTTGTTAGCCTGGGTCATGCCGCGCTCCTCATGCTCCTTGTGTCAAAAAAACCAATGTCCCGGTCAGAGGAGAAATTAGATACTTACCTCTGAACCAGCTAGCAAAAAAATGAGTCCAAGGGCAAGGTGCCCTTTATCCCTTTATCTGCCAATTAAAAAATCGGTACATTACCTTACCCGTTGCAAAACTTTTGGTTATAAAACCTTGGGTAGATGCACCAAACAAAAACGCTATGGAATAATCACTAATGTCTGTAGATCTGTCCCGATTGTAGCTTTTCTCACAAAATCTGCACGACTTTGACATGTTATCGTCACAAAAGCCTGATATTGTTCGTCGGGAAGGCGTAACGTTAAGTCAAGCTAAGAATCGTGCCATTAGAGATATGGATCAAAAGCAGATCAATACTCTAACTATAGTTTTGAGAAAGCGCCAACGATATTTTCAGATCTCTTAGGGTGGCTTTAGCGTAACGAATTTTACAGTTTGCCATTCTGAGAGAATAGCTTAAGAAACCTCAGCCATTGTGCTGAACTGGATACAGCTACCCGGACTAAGGGCAAAAAGCTTGAAAACTGAAAACTGAGATTTACAGCTTCAATATAGTATTAAGCCTTACGCATTTCGACTGGAAACGCCAATGCAACTACATTAAGTTTTATGGCAACAGGATTGAGATAGGCAAGTGTTACGGGGGCGATCGCCTCCTCCCCCATAACACTTACCCAGAAGCCATCTCAACCGATTTTACAACGTTCAAGCAAGACAGATTTAGCGTAGATTTAGCGTAGGTTTAGCTAAGTAGCAGGCATCCTAGTCAGCATGATTTGTAGGCGATTGCCCGCCGCGATCTGCGTTTGGCCGACCGGAATCACCGCCAAGCTGTTCGTTTGAGCCAGATTGATGAGATTCCCAGAACTGTGGCTGCCCGTCGATAACGAAAACTCATATTCGCCCT
>CASBQX010000292.1 GCA_949127925.1 Synechococcales cyanobacterium PMM_0002 | reverse complement strand
TCGCGGCCATAGCCAGAGCGTTTGATGCCGCCAAAGGGGAGACGGGGGTCAGATTTGACCATACCGTTGATGAAAACCGAGCCTGCTTCAATCTCAGCAATCAGGCGATCGCGTTCGGCCGGGATTTGAGTCCAGGCGCTAGAACCTAGGCCAAAGGTGGTGTCATTGGCTAGGGCAATGGCGGCATCCAAATCGGCGACGCGAAACAGCGTGGCGACCGGACCAAAAATTTCCTCTCGGGCGATCGCAGCATCGTGGGGCAAGTTAGCCACAATCGTAGGAGGGTAGAAGTTCCCTCGACTCAGAGCCGGGTCAGAGCGCGTGGGCACAGCATCGGGATCGCCGCCAATCAGCACCTTACCGCCAGCGGCAATGCAGCTTTGCACCTGTTGATGCACCTCTTGCAGGATGGCAGGAGTGGCTAAAGGGCCAATTTGCACCTCGGGCAGCAGCGGGTCGCCAATTTTGAGGGCGGCGTATTTTTCGACTAATTTTTGGGTAAATGCGTCAGCGATCGACTCTTGGACAATGAACCGCTTGGCGGCGATGCAAGACTGGCCGTTGTTAATCATCCGGGCCGTGACGGCGGTGGCCACGGCGGTTTCCAAATCTGCACTTTCTAGCACAATAAACGGGTCACTGCCGCCCAGCTCTAATACAGTTTTTTTAATTTGCGTTCCGGCAGCAGCGGCAAGGCTAGCGCCAGCAGATTCGCTGCCCGTGAGGGTGGCAGCTTTAACTCGCGGATCAGCAATGATTTGGGCTACCTTGTCTGCACCGACTAATAACGTCTCAAAGGCCCCCTCTGGAAAGCCCGCTCGTTGAAAAATGTCGGCGATCGCCAACGCCGACTGAGGCACATTGGAAGCGTGTTTGAGCAGCCCCACATTGCCCGCCATCAGCGCCGGAGCCGCAAACCGAAACACCTGCCAAAATGGAAAATTCCAAGGCATCACTGCCAGCACCACACCCAACGGTTGATACATGACATAGCTATGGCTGGCATCGGTTTCGATGGTGACAGGTGCCAAAAACTGCTCGGAGTGGTCGGCATAGTAGCGGCAGACGGCGGCACACTTTTCCACTTCGGCAATGGCGGCGGCAATGGGTTTCCCCATTTCTACTGTCATCGTTTTTGCAAATATTTCCTTCTCCTCGACGAGCAGGCTGGCAGCAGCGTGCAGCCAAGTAGCTCGTTGCGCCAACGACGTCCGACGGTATTGTTCAAAGCTTTGCTGTGCGGTGTCAATCGCGCGGGCGATCGCTGCATCACTTAGCCCTTTAAAGGTCTGAATCGTTTCCCCGGTCGCCGGGTTGATTGTAGCGATACCCATACCCAAAACTCCTTCTCAACCCAGATGTGGAAAGCCTTTTAACTCTAATGCCACAGAGGTGTTTCATGGAAGGTGACTGTTGCCGAGTCCTTCTCTCTCTAGTCTTCCAATAAATGCTGAGAGTGTGCCAAGAACGTTGAAAATATTGACAAAATGTATCGAAATTAACAAATTGACTCCGGTTGCGTCAAACAGGGTAATCCAGCCGCCCTAGATTTTCCCTGCCAGGTGCGCCAACTGCCGCATGTTAACCAAATAAACCACTTGCCCAGTGACGTCAATCTTGATCCAACCTTTGCTATCCAGCTTCTCCATAATTTTGCTGGCTTCATCCATCGTAATATCTGTCACATCGGCCAGATCTTTGAGGGGAATGTTAAAGATTTCTGTACCCTGAGCGGTTGGTCTACCGTAATTTTCACCTAACGAAACTAGCGTATTGGCGAGCTTAATTGCAGGCGGCTGATGTCGCAGCTGAAACCGAAAATTGGTTTGCCGCAGCCGTCGCACCATCAGTTGCAGCATCCGGTGGTGCAGTTGGGAGTCTTTAAACAGCGTTTGAATAAATCGCTGTGCCGAAATGCTGAGCAGCTTGACGGGAGAGAGGGCAACTACATCCGTTGAGCGCGGCGATTCGTCTAGAATCGCCATTTCGCCAAAGAAGTCACCGTGTCCTAAGATAGCCAGCGTGACCACTTCTTCACCCGCATGACGCCGCACCTTGACCCAACCCGATTCAACAAAATAAACCGCGTTGCCCCAGGCATCTTCCATCAAAACAGCTCGGCCAGACGGATATTCATGCTCAACCGCAATCGAAAGCAGCCATTCAAGCGTTTCGGGGCTGGCGGAGCTAAAGAGAGGAAACAGTTCGCTAAATGCTATGGTCTGCATGAAGAAAGCCTTGGGTTAAAAAAAGAACTGCTTCAGTTTGCGCCCATTTCCTGAATAAGGCTGAGAAAATGCAAACGATCAGGAAATGCAACGCCGAGACCACCTGGCAGCCAACGGTACAGAGCTGGCAGATAGTTTGACGTCCTTACGGTTGCCTCAACTATCGTACCCACGAATATTTGAAACTTAGCAAATGGCGGCTATTGGTTAACCCAGATCTCATATTGTACTGATGGTTACCCTAAGTCTGCCAGATTTTAATACACCTAAAAATGGCAAGCAGCCCGTGGCATCTAAACGGTTTCCGTGACAGCCTGCTGGAGACGCGATCGCAATGCTTCAACATAGTGAGGCCAACCAACCACAATAGTTTGATGGTGCGCTAGCGTCTCACTGTCCACCGCATCTGCCGTGAACCGCAACGGGTTGCCAGCCAAATCACAGCAGACTAAGCCAGCCATCTGCGCCAGCGCCAGCGGCCCGGTCGTATCCCAAAGTTTAACGCGGCGATTGCCATACACATACAAGCCTGCACGTCCCTGAATTACCTCTAGTACCTTTAGCCCAAAACTGCCAATGCAGTTAAACTGCGCTTCGGGAATTAGCTGCAAAATGGCTGCACCAAACCGTCGCACATCTTTGGTGCCAATCAAGATGGGGCAGTGGTCAGCCGAGAGCAGCGGCGGCGTCGGGATTAGGGGAATGGGGGGGCGATCGCCTTCTGCCTGAAACAATCCCAGCTCAGTCCCGCCAAAATAAAGCTGCTCAAACATCGGTGCATACACCCACCCGGCACGCGGCACACCACCCTCTAACAAGCCCAGCATTACCGAATAATGGGGCAAGCCATTAATAAAGTCATCGGTTCCATCAATTGGGTCAATCAGCCACAGACGCCCATCTGCTTGGGCAAACAGCCGCCGCGACGGAGCATTCTCCTCAGAAATTACGCCATCTTGGGGAAATAGGGCGCTTAACCCCTGCGATAGCTGTTGATCTAAGGCGCGATCAACATCTGTCACGTAGTCTTCTACCCCTTTTTCGTAGACCTGAAACGTTTCTAGTGCCAGCCGTCGTGCCTGCCTACCACAGTCAGTTAAAAGCCAGCGAATTTTTTCGAGGTGGTCAGTAGAGAGGTAAGACATGAGAGGGAGAAACCAGAGATGAAGGCCAGTCAGTAGATACAAAAGTGGGACAGCAGCAGAGCAAAGCCTCTTGACGAAACATCCTTAGCTCTGATCCTCCTCACCTTACCCTACTGATTCCAGCATGATCCATAAAAAATCGATCAAAAAGCGGGTTAATCCAAATTGGATTAACCCGCTAATTGGGAACGCTCAAGAGTGTTACTTTTGTAGCACCAGCTTGACGTTGGCGTTCTGTAGACCAGGGCGCTTGACTTCGGCCAAGGTCTTGTTAACCGCGTACTTCTGGTTGATGGAGTTGATCAACTCGGTCTGATTGTGCTTCTTAGCCACACCCCAGAGGTCAGCGATCAAGTCAAAAGAACCATCGGCATTGCGAGACCAGCCCAAATCGTATTCGCCTTCGAGCACAGCCACGATGTCAGAGCGAACGCGCTGACCGTTGTAGCCACGAACATCAGCCTCGGTCTTAACAGAGATACCCAGGTCCCGTAGGGAAGCCTTCAGGATTTCGGCATCAGTGATCTTGGTGCGCAGGGTGCTGAAGTGAGACATTTCGGATTTCCTCCTAGTTTGGGAAGTTGAGAGAATCGACAACGTTGGGTAAATAATACCGCTTGGCTTAACCTTTGGAGGGCAAACTAAAACGGCTATGGTTCTTAAACTGCTAGCATTTCGCTAGCCTTCCTTCCTGTTGGGAGCAGGAGAGAAAGTCTGTTAGCTCCACTCCAGCCGCTTGTATTCCTCTTCGCGGCTTCGCTCTTCAGCGATAGAAGTGGCAGCAGGTCGCGCGCGCTGCCTAGCCCACTCTCGGAGGGCTATCACCTGCTCTGCCATCGTTTTAGACAACGGAAGCGTTGACTTGATGGCGGCAATAATATCTAACTGGGTAAACTCTCGGTCTTGAGCAAATGCCTCATACATGGCAGCTATAACCGCTTGCTCAATCTCCGCTCCAGAAAACCCGCACATGATATTCATTTGGCGGCTAGAGCTAGTGTTGGGATCGGTAATTGAAACCGTTGCGTCGGTTTCCGATACTTTTGCCAATTGCTCCAAATCAAACCGACCAATGTCTTGTCTGCGGCGGGAAAGATGAATTCTAAAGATGTCTGCGCGCTCTTCGGGCGTGGGCAAGTCAACGAAGAAGATTTCGTCAAATCGGCCTTTGCGGAGGAATTCACTCGGCAGACGATCGACCCGGTTGGCCGTAGCAATGACAAACACTGGAGAGGTTTTCTCTTGCATCCAGGTGAGGAAGCTGCCAAAAATCCGGCTAGAGGTGCCCCCGTCAGAATCGCCAGACCCGGCGGTTCCCGCAAAGGCTTTGTCTAACTCGTCAATGAATAAGATAGCAGGAGAAATTGATTCTGCTGTCTTGAGCGCATTGCGAAGATTGGCTTCAGATCGCCCCACCATAGAGCCATCGTAGACCCGCCCCATGTCTAGGCGCAGCAGCGGCAAACCCCACAGGCGAGCGGTTGTCTTTGCAATCATCGACTTACCGCAGCCAGGAACCCCCAAGATCAGCATCCCTTTCGGTTGAGGTAGTCCATATTCACGTGCTCGTTCGGTAAAGGCGTTGGATCGCTGCCGCAGCCAAGATTTCAGCTCTTCTAGACCACCTACTGAGTCGATCGTATCGTCTTCCTCCAAATACTCTAAGATGCCGTTGCGACGAATCAGCTGCTTCTTCTCAGAGAGCACTACATCTACTTCATCTTCGGTGAGGCGTCCTGCAGAAACCTGTGCCTTGCGATACACTTTTTCGGCTTCGTCGCGGGTGAGTCCAAGAGCCGCTTTCAGTAGCTTTTCGCGGGTTTCGGTGGTAATCCGACGAATGGGGCGACATTGCTCAAGCTGATGGGTCAAGACCTGGTTGATTTCTGCCATGTTGGGCAGAGGGTAGTCGAGAACAGCCACCTCTTTTTCGAGTTCGATGGGGATGTTCATGAGAGGCGACATCAGAAGGATGGTCTTCTGGGTGTCTTT
>CASBQX010000291.1 GCA_949127925.1 Synechococcales cyanobacterium PMM_0002 | reverse complement strand
TTACGAAAGGCGTCGGCTAGCCCCAGATCCAGCACAGCGTTGAGCGCAGTGCGTTCGGCATCGGTCGCCATCACCTGCCGCTCTCGCCCGGTGGGATCGTGAATGTCGCGGTCTTCGAGGGCAATGTTGAAGTCGCCACAGACTAGCAGTTTGGGATGGGTTTCTAGCAAGGTTTTGAGATAATCGCGCAGCACCGCGAGCCAGCTGAGCTTGTAGAGGTATTTATCGCTGCCTAAGCTAGAGCCGTTGGGAACGTAAAGGTTGACGATGCGAACGCCGTCCAATATGCCTGTGATCACCCGCTTTTGTTCGTCAAAGGCCGCACCCGTCGCCTCTCCCACAATGGGGGTGAAGCCCATGCTAACGGCATCCAGTGGCGCACGGCTAAGCAGTGCCACCCCGTTGTAAGACTTTTGCCCGTAGATGTAGGGCTGATACCCCAGCTCAATGAAGGGCGATCGCGGAAAATCGGCATCTACCACCTTTGTTTCTTGGAGGCACAGCACATCGACCGGGTTTTGGCCGAGCCAGCCCGTGACATGCTCTAGGCGGCTGCGGATGGAGTTGACATTCCAGGTGGCGATTTTCATGCGGGGTTAGTCGTTGATCACGAGTTCTAGGCTGGCAGGAACGGAAAGGCTGATCGGTTTGGGCAGCGTGGGAGCTGTCATTTGGATGATCGGGTCGGCGATGCCAAAGTTGGTTTGCAGAGAAGTTTGAATTTGGCGCAGGCAGCGATCGCGTTCGGCTCCAGTGGGCAGGTTGACCACGAGTTGAACGGTGAGGGTTTCTTGTCCAGGGGCGATCGCCCAAACGCGCAGGTTTTCGACCGCAATAACGCCTTCAACGCTCAGTAGGTCAGCGTTGAGGCGGTCTAAATCGAGGTGGCTAGGAGTCTTTTCCATCAGCACATCAACGCTTTGGCGCAGCAGGGGAATGGCTCCGGCCAGAATCAAGCCAGCCACCAGCAAGCTCACAGCTCCATCGGCCCAGTTCCAGTGGAATGCCCAGACGGCGATCGCGGCCAAATCACACCGATGGAGCTAACGGCATCGGCCACCATATGCAAAAATGCGCCCTTGAGGTTGAGGTCGTGATGGCTGTGGTCGTGCAGCATCAGGGCATTCAGCGTATTCACACCCAGGCCAATCGTGGCCATAATTAGCATCGGTAGCCCCAAAATATCGTCAGAGGGCGTTTGCAGGCGCATCAGGGCTTGTGATCCCACCCAGAGGGCGATCGCCACCAGCCCCAGCCCATTCACCAGTGCCGCCAAAATCTCCACCCGACGGTAGCCAAAGGGAGCCTGATTTGAGGCGGGCAGGCGAGCAATCCAGGTGGCCAGCAGCGCCAGCACCAGCGAGCCACAGTCAGACAGCATGTGCACCGCCTCGGCAGTTAAGGCCAAACTGCGGCTCGATAAACTGACCGCTAGCTCAACTGCCGAGAACAGGCCGATGGTGACGAGGGCTGTCCACAGCAAGCGAGCCTTGCCAGCAGGCACGGCGGCATCATGTTGGGTGCAGTCTGGTGGACAGTTGAGCGTGTGAACAGGATGGGGCATTGCGATCGCAATAAACAGCAGCAAAACAGGCAGAGGTATGGGCAGAGACTGGCCTACCTAATTGATTCTGACGAAACGAACCCGATCCTGGTTCTCTTGGGGATCATCCCATAATTTTTGGTAGAAATAGCCATGACTCATCCTACAAGTCTGAACTATCGGCTGAACTATCGGCTGGACTGTGGCAACTGCGGCAACGAGAAATATGAGAATTTACCTGAGTGGAGGAAGCGATCGCCTGCACCGCCTCTCTAAAATCGAAGATCTGCATTCCTTCACTCTAAATAAACATGACTCTCGATTTCTGGGACAGAACCAGCGGCACCTGGATTAACGTTGCCACCGTCATTGGCGGCACCCTGATAGGACTGGTTGGTACCAGTCGGCTGCCCAGTCGCATGCAGCAGATTATTACCCAGGGCTTGGGTCTGACGACGCTGTTTATTGGCTTCAGCATGGCGGGCAGCCTCTCTAAGGTGCGAGCAGGGCAGGTGGATGGGGTGATTGTGGGGCTATTGGCACTGGTATTGGGTGGACTATTGGGCGAATGGTGGCAAGTTGAAGCGCGGCTAGCGATAGTAGGCGACTGGTTAAAACATCGCGTTAAAGGACAAGGAAAATTTACCGATGGATTTGTGGCCGCCAGTTTGCTCTACTGTATTGGCCCCATGGCGCTAATCGGCAGCCTCAATAACGGGCTGCTAGGTGATAATGCGCTGCTGACGTTAAAGGCCACCATGGATGGATTGGCGGCGATCGCCCTGACAGGCAGTTACGGCCTAGGCGTTGGGTTTTCCAGCTTGGCAATTCTGGTTTATCAAGGCGGGCTATCGTTAGCCGCTGGGCTGTTGGCACAGGCGCTCCCCGATCCCGCTACCGCACCGTCGGTGCTGCTGATTACAGGCGTGGGGGGATTAATGATCCTTGGGATTGGAATGAATTTACTAGAAATTTGCACCGTTAAAGTTGGCTCATTTTTACCTGCACCTCTACTGATACCCCTGCTGTATTGGATCGCAACCCGCGTTAGCTAACAGCAAAAATCTGACTTGCAAGCATAGAGCTTGATGGGTGGGGCTAAGCATGGGTAGACCCCCAGAACCCTTGCAGAAAATAGACTTAAAGCTCTAATGCGGCCTAATATAGCACCGTCGAATCAGCTCTACGCACGCTATATCTACCAATTTGAACACCCGCTTTATTCATGGCTCTCACCAAAGGGAGATGTAGAGATCGGCGATAGAACCGATCTTAGTGATTAGATACCTGATTTATGCGTGATTGTGAGTTGTGCTGCTACCAGCATCAACCCGTCTGAGCAGCAAGTATTTGGGAGATTATATGACTTTAGCCACACTTATGCCGCCAATATTCATGTCGCCAACCCGTTTTATGCATCTAATGCATCCGTCAACTATTCTGCCTTGGATG
>CASBQX010000290.1 GCA_949127925.1 Synechococcales cyanobacterium PMM_0002 | reverse complement strand
CTGTTTGATTCATTCGATCTAGACAGTGCCGATCAGCTTCAAGCGCCGCTCAATCTCATCCTCGATTCTATGGCTGCTGCCTCCTGGGATGACACCAGCCAGATGGCGTTCAACGAAGCCATCTATGATGCGCAGTTTGAACCGATTGAGCTGCCGTCTGAATCGGTTGCTATGCCGGCACCGCAGGCGGCACAGGCACCACCCCCCGCCTATCAGCCCGTGGTCAGAGAGGCTAAAAAAGCCACCTGGCAACAGCCCGATGCCGACTCAATGGAGCCAGATCTAGATGCTACGGTACGCGTATCGGTTAAACAACTCAATCAGCTGAATGATTTGTTTGGAGAGCTGACCATTGATCGCAACGCCCTTGATCTGTACTTGAAGCGACTGCGCAACCTAGCGCAACTGCTAGGCCATCGTGTCCATGTGTTAGAAAAATCTAACTCAGAGCTACAGACTGCCTACGATCGCCTTGCCAGAGGCGGCAAGCGGCATCGCAATGGACGCCTGACTCAGAAGCTGCTGCCGGCGGGCGAGTGGCATGATTTAGGCGATCGCTCAGGCCGTAACGGGATGCCGCAAGACAATTTTGAGTCACCGAATGGATGGCCGCTCTCCTCCGATCTTGCCGTCAGCCAAACTGAGGGATTTGATGCCCTGGAAATGGATCGCTACGATGACCTGCACCTCCTGTCTCAACAGGTGGTAGAAACGATCGTTCAGGTGCAAGAAGTTACCGTCGATATCGATCTCAGTTTGGAAGATGTCGAGCAAACTGCGCGGACTCTGAACAAAACGGCCAATCAGTTGCAGACTCGGCTGACCCAGGTGCGGATGCGCCCTCTAGCCGACATTGTGGATCGCTTTCCTAGAGCACTGCGAGAGCTATGTTTGCAGCATGGCAAAAAGGTGCGCTTAGAAGTATCGGGAGCCAATACGCTCATTGATCGCAATATTTTAGAAACCCTTAATGATCCGCTGATGCATCTGTTTCGCAATGCATTTGATCACGGAATTGAAGCTGCTCAGCGTCGTGTAGAGCAAGGAAAACCAGAAGAAGGAGTTATTAAAATTCAGGCATTCCATCGAGGCAGTCGGACTATTATTACGCTGCAAGATGACGGCAACGGAATCCCAATTGAAAAAATCCGTGATAAGGCCAAGATGATGGGGCTTGATCCAGTATTGTTAAAGGCGGCCAGTGACGAGGAATTAGTTTCTCTCATCTTTGAACCCGGGTTTAGCACAACTGATCAGGTCACATCGCTTTCGGGGCGAGGTGTGGGCATGGATGTAGTGCGCGCTAGCTTAAAGCAAGCCCGAGGCGAGATTAAAGTAGATACTCAAGCTGGCAAAGGCACGACCTTTACGCTGTCTGTACCCTTTACCCTATCGGTGGTGCGGGTGCTGTTAGTAGAAAGCAACGGCATGCTGCTGGCTTTCCCTATTGATTCTATTAGCGAAATGCTGGCGCTTGATCCTGAGGCCATCTTGCAAACAGCAGGTAGCGAGATGCTCAATATTCAGGGCACCGTTATTCAATTAATTGCCCTCTCGCGCTGGTTAAAGTTTCATAGCTTGCGCTATCCCTATCGTTTAGAAACACCGCCTAGTGTCAATACGCCAACGGTGCTGTTAGTGCAGCAAAATAGCCAGGTGGTTGGCATTCAGGTAGACTGTTGCTGGGGCGAACAAGAAACAGCGGTACGCCGAGTCGATGGCACGATTCCGCTGCCGCCCGGTTTTAGTAATTGCACCATTTTGGGAGATGGTCGGGTGGTGCCGCTGGTGAATGTGACAGAGCTACTGCATTGGATTGCCAGTTCAGAAGTGTCGGAGGCAGCTTCAAGTACTCCTGCCGAACCTTACCCGAATCTGTTGCCTAGCTTGCCCTCGTCTGATCTAGCGCAGCCGTCTCAAAAGGCGAACATTCTGGTGGTCGATGACTCAATCAATGTCCGACGGTTTCTAGCGCTAACGCTAGAAAAAGCTGGGTATCAGGTTGAACAAGCCAAAGATGGCCAAGAAGCGGTCGAAAAACTACAGGCAGGGTTGCAGGTGAATGCGGTGGTGTGTGATATCGAAATGCCGCGTTTAGATGGCTATGGCTTTTTGGCAAAAATTAAATCTCACCCCCAGTTTGAGCATTTACCGGTGACGATGTTGACCTCACGGACTAGTACGAAGCACCGCCAGCTAGCGCTCAGCTTGGGGGCGATCGCCTACTTCTCCAAGCCCTACAACGAACAAGCACTCCTCGCCAATCTGGCGCACCACATTCATGGCACCTCCCCACTCCCTGCGAATGTTTCGCTCTAAGTCGATTGCAGTCACTCAGCAGGTAATCATTTTTTCTTTACAACAAGAGCAGTTTGCCCTACCTTTGGCACTGGTTGTAAAGGTAATGGCGATCGATCATCTCTATGCCCAGGTGGGCGGTTCTGAAACGGCGCTGGCATTTGCTCAAAACCAGGATATTCCGGTGATTGCAATTCACCAACGGATATTTGGCAGCTCGAAGGGTAGCCTAGGCAACCCGTCTGGTGTAGAAGGCGATCGCCCCGCTCTAGCTTCTAGCTCAGAGCAAATTGTGGCTCGCTTTCTGCTGCTGGTGTATGACATGTATGGAGAGCTAATTGGGCTGCCGCTAGATAGCCCACCTGCCCTCAGGCGCGTGCCAGAATCTGCCTTCAAGCCAATATCCACCACCTACCAAAATACTGGCAGCATCCGCTGCCTAGCCGGATTAATTGTCCTTCAGCCCGACAGCCGCCCGATTTTTCTGCTGAATTTAGCACAATTGTTGCAGCCGCAACATGCCCTGTCATCTGGCCGCTCAAGTGGGACATAGCCGCTGCGCTAGCGCGGGGATTTAGAAGGGTCGAACCTGTTTTATAGCTCATATCGGTTTAAACAGATTGTGAGACGATTAACGCTGGTCGGGGCATAGCAGGCTACGCCCCGACTAAAGCATCTGCCACAAATAGCAATCAAACTAGTGGTCTCAGCTACGCTAAACAGCTTTCTTAACTGTCCTCATACACACTCACATCTATTGAGAAATATTCATCATGTCTAATTTGTCACGTCGCCAATTCCTCTTCACCGCTGGGGCCACCACAGCAACCACTTTACTAGCCAATGGATGCAGCAATTCTAGTAACTCTACTAGTAGCAAAACAGCCTCTCCAGTCGCTCCATCTCCCGTCAACGCCACCGATATTCCCGAAGTGACAACAGCCAAGCTAGGCTTCATTGCCCTGACCGATTCGGCTCCGCTGATTATTGCCAAGGAAAAAGGCTTATTTGCCAAGTATGGGATGCTCGACGTAGAAGTAGTCAAGCAAGCCTCTTGGGGTGTGACCCGAGACAACCTAGAACTGGGTTCTGTAAACGGTGGCATTGACGGGGCACATATCCTCAGCCCCATGCCTTACCTGATGGCGACTGGCAAGATTACCAAAGGCAATCAAAAAATACCGATGTACATCTTGTCTCGCCTCAACGTGAATGGACAAGGCATTTTAGTAGCTAACAGCTACAAAGATCTCCAGATCGGCGTGGACAGTACTCCTTTAAAGGCAGCATTCACAAAAGCTAAAGCGGCCAAAGGTGAAATCAAATGTGCCGTTACCTTCCCCGGTGGAACTCACGACTTGTGGATGCGCTACTGGCTAGCAGCGGGTGGAATTGACCCTCAAACAGACGTCTCGATCATTGTGGTACCGCCGCCTCAGATGGTGACTAATATCAAGACTAATAAGATGGAAGCCTGCTGTGTGGGTGAACCGTGGAATGCGCAAACTGTGAACCAAAACATTGGCTACAACGCGGTCACCACAGGTGAACTATGGAAAGACCATCCGGAAAAGGCACTGTCGATGCGGGCAGACTGGGTTGATCAATATCCTAAGGCAACGAAGGCGATCGTGATGGCCGTGCAAGAAGCCCAGATTTGGTGCGACGACCCAGCTAACAAAGCCGAAATGTGCAATATTATCTCGGCGCGGCAATGGTTTAAAGTGCCAGCATTAGACATTGTGGAACGAGCTGAGGGTAATTTTGACCTGGGTGTACGTAAGCTAGAAAACAGCCCGCTGCTGATGAAGTTCTGGAATGACGCTGCGTCTTACCCATTCAAGAGTCATGACTTGTGGTTTCTTACCGAAGACACGCGCTGGGGTTACCTCCCCGCCGAGTTGGACAAGCAAGCGTTGATCGATACCGTCAACCGGGAAGACATTTGGCGCGACGCCGCCAAGGCCATTGGCCAGGAAGCCGCGATTCCTAAGGGCACCTCTCGCGGAGTAGAGACCTTCTTTGACGGTGTCACGTTTGATCCAGCCGACCCCGATGCCTACTTGAAGGGACTAGCGATCAAGAAAGTCTAACGGTTGCTTCTTCGCTGGGGGGTGGCAGTACCCCCCCCTAGCTCTGTGCAGACTCTCATCCTATCTGCCGGAGTCCAGCGGATAACCTTAGCCGCTTGTGTATAAGCGCAACTTTCAGCGACAGGGTTGCGAGAGCCGTCAGAAGGAGTGAACTCTGATTTGCCCCTTAGAGGATGTTTTAAAAGTGGTCGGCTGTACCTTTAGTCACCGAGAGATCCCCCCTTAAAAAGGGGGGAACCGGACTCAAAGTCCTCCTTTTTAAGGGGGATTTAGGGGGATCGAGGTCATTTTGATACCAGCAATTGAACTTTTCAAACATCCTCTTAGGCTAACCAAGCCTGACCGTAAACTTGGATATTAATCAATTTATTTATCGGTTGTTAATTGTAAATCTTAATTATAAATCTTTTTTAATAGTCCGTTTCCTTTAAAGATTTAGTGAAATGCGGGAACTTTTGCTTGCTAGAGAGTATTTTATTTAACTAATATGGTTATAGAGCAAGATCATTATTCAGTAATACATGAAAGCGCGAGACGGTAGAAGTTAAGTAATGGCGATCGCATAAAGTTCACTCATTGCTTATGTTCCTGAACCTTTTACATTGCGCACGTTGCATCTATCTGGCTCCATTTGCTGTGGAAGCTTTAGAGGTATAGCGATTACCTCAAACAGACATAAAAAGTGAATTTCATATTTTTAAGACGCAGCTATCTAGTATGGGTCACTACCTGACTTTTGCTGGAGGGTGTCGCAGTAGGGCAATCGACACAATTGGATATCGATCAATATTACAAGGGCTGATCAGGTGGAACATTTTCAATTTTTTAGCGGTCTAAAGCAGCTAAAATTTACTGGCCAGCTTTCATGGATCTCCACAATGGAGTCGCAGTGGGTATGCCATCTATTCCAAGGCGACAGCATGTATGCCACTGGTGGGACTCACCCAATGCGACGCTGGCGCAGGAACTTAGCCATATACTGCCCTCGCCTACCAACTCATCGATTAGGATGGCAGGCGGCGTTAGCGAATGCTGATGCGGATGCTTTTTCCATTAGCTGGGACTATACGTTGTTAAAGCTCTGGGTAGCAAAGCAAAAGATTACTCCTGAACAAGCAACGGATGTAGTGCTGGCAACGTTGGTTGAAGCGTTGTTTGATGTCCAGCAAGCGGCAAATGTAACTAGCCAAATTCAGCATGATCATCTATCTGTGTCACAAATCAATTTAGTGCAAATAGATAATATTATCGCTAAAGCTGAGCGGCGTTGGCAATCATGGCAAGATGCTAAACTCACGGCCTACTCACCACACAAAGCACCTATCATTCGGCAGGCAGAACAATTACGAGAACACTGCTCAGCCCAGGTCTATCAAATGTTGGTGCAACGGCTCAATGGTCAGCAAACGCTATATGATCTGGCCGTACAAATGCAGCGAGATGTGGTAGAAGTGACTGCCTCGCTATTACCGTTTATTCAGTTGGAGTGGATCGAACTAATTACCATTGCAGATTTGCCTGCCCTGATCTATCCCCGCAGTCTGAGCCAAGCTAAACCACCGCCAGCTGCTACTTCAGCATTGCCCTCAAAGGCTTTGATTGCCTGCGTCGATGATAGTGTTTTGGTTCGCAATACCATGGAAACGCTGCTGACAGCAGCTGGTTACCAATTTGTCGGTGTGGAAAGTCCACTGCGAGCGATTAGCGTGTTGCTAGCACGTAAGCCAGATTTTATCTTTTTAGACTTGGTGATGCCGGGTGCAAATGGGTATGAATTATGCGAACAATTGCGCAGACTTTCTTGTTTTCGCGACACGCCGATCGTCATCTTGACTGGAAGCGATGGCTATGCAAATCGGCTTCGAGCTAATTTTGCAAAAGCATCCGGTTTCTTGGCTAAACCGTTGAATGCTGAAGCAGTGCTAAGTGAAATTTGCAAGCATTTAGAACGAAGTGCATCTAATGTCTCAACGTCAACGCGCTGATCAATTGTTGTTATTTATTCATGGGTAAAATCTATGGGAACGGTGTTAGTGGTTGAAGATTCGTTGACCGAAATGCAAATTTTGATCGGTTGTTTGCAGCAAGCGGGGATTAATGTTTTGATTGCGCAAAGTGGAGAAGAGGCGATCGCCACTTTAAAGCAACAGAAGCCTGATGTGATCATCTTAGATGTGGTTTTGCCGGGGTGCAGTGGCTTTGAAGTTTGCCGACAGCTCAAAGCTGAGATAGCTACGAAAGATATTCCGATTGTGATGTGCTCTACAAAAAGCGGTGAAATGGATCGCTTTTGGGGGATGAAACAGGGGGCTAATGCTTATATTGCCAAGCCGATTGATCAAGAAGAACTTGTCCGCACGGTCAAGCAATTGATTACCCATTAAGACTGGGATCTTAACTATTAAGTCTGGAATCATGACAATGTCTGATGCTTTATCACTGCCAGCTGCTCCTGCCTTAGCGAACCGCGTTGAAGACCAGGATTCGGTTTCAGCCCAAGATACCGAAGAACAATTTCTCCGACTGCATCTTGTCCCAGAGACGAACGTTTTCCTCCCGATTCAGCAGGTCGCTGAGGTGCTGACGATTCCGGCTAACCAGATTGTGCCTATTCCCCACATGCCTGCCTGTGTGATGGGGGTATACAACTGGCGAGGTGAAGTGCTTTGGATGGTCGATTTAGGACATTTGGGTGGATTAATTCCGTACTATCAACAGACGATTCGGATTGCTCATACAGCGGTCGTGCTACAGGTTCAAGATCAGGCATCTACTCAGAAAAATCAGACATTGGGGCTAGTAGTCGATCGAGTAGAAGACGTTGAATGGTGCGATCCTAGCGTGATCCAGGCGTTGACATCTACCACGATGACATCTGAAATGGCACCACTTTTGCGCGGGTACTGGTGGAAAACTGACGAAACCATGTTAGCGGTTTTAGAAGCAAAAGCCATCATTGACAAAATCTCGAAGCTTTGAACTGCAAGCAATTGCAGTATTGCTTTAACTCAACTCCTGATCTATCGCTCAACTCCTGATCTATTGCTCAATTCCCACGTATTCAGCTCTAAAGGGCTTACTCATGACTCATACGTCCTCCAATTCATCTTCTCAAAGCAGGCGGGCTGATCAACCGTTTGATCAGGTTCAAGCAACACCCAGCAGCACCGATAGCGTTGCCTCGCCATCCCAGTGGCAGCCAGATGCTGTTGAACCGTCAATCGGCGGTTCCCCCACTCAGATAAAAATTCAGCCCGGACTAGACCCGTTGCGCCAGTCTTCCAGGGGATCAAGTGCCTGGTGGCAGCGATTAAGCGTCCGAACCAAGGCCGTCTTTTTAGGCATGATGATTGGCACGTCTCCGATCTTGCTGGTGGGAACTACCACCTACCTGGTGACGAATCAGAGTATTCGGCAACAGGTGTTTGCATCGCAAGAGAACAGTGCCTCTAACTTAGAGCGTAAGTTAAATAACTTTATGGATGAACGCTACGGCGATATTCAGTCATTTGCTCAGCTTAACGTTTTCGCAGACCCTCAGCTGAGAAATACAGTTTCCTTGGCAGACAAGCAAAAACTGCTTGACCAATATGTACTTTCTAAAAAAAATGGGGAGGTTCGAATCTACGACAGCATCATGGTGAGCGACTTGAAGGGCAACGTGCTGGCTAAAACAACAGAGGATCCCAGCAATCCTCAGCCAAAAAGTCTGGCTGACCGAAATTACTTTCAAGCCGCTCTAAAAGCTAACCAACCGCTCATTGGTTTTCCACAAGTTACTAAAAGCAACGGCAGATTTAGTATTATTGCTATTGCTCCGATTAAAGATACTGAGACCGGTAAAACAGTTGCCATTATTCGAGCGCGCATCCCTGTAAATGTCCTTACACAAGTGTTTGGATCCGGTACTTTAGCAGAGGAAGAATTTTTCTTAGCAGACGAAAACGGCCAAATTATGGCCGCGACGGATCCTACCTTCGGTCAGTTAGTCGCCGCATCGGACTCAACGCTGAAGCCAAAGACGTTAGCGGACGAATTTTCTACCCGCTTCAAGGCGGATCAAAAACAGACGGCGATCGCAGCTCGTGCCGCAGGCCAAAACCGAGAGGTGCTTGCCTATCTACCCAACCAGGAACTGGCTGCATCCTATAACCTCAAGTGGGGGGTGCTAGTTGCCCGTCCTGTGGCGATCGCCTTCGTACTTCAGCGGCAGCTGCTATTAACAACTCTGCTAGGAACGGGGGGCATTGCCTTGCTGGTGGCGGCGATCGCCACGGGGCTTGCAACTCGCGCCACGCGGCCTGTGTTAGACGCCGCCGAGGCCGTAGAAAAAATTGGACAGGGCGATCTGGCAACCCGTGTGGTAGTAGAAGGGGAGGACGAAATGGCATCCCTAGGTTTAAACATCAACAGCATGGCCGCTCAATTGCAGCAGTCGCTGGATCTGCAACAGTTTGATGCTGCACAAGAGCGGCTTGTTACGGCGGCAAAAGGATCAAATGTGGTGCAGGCAGCCGAGCTGCAAACGGTCTTTGATCAGGCTGTTGAAGGGGCACGCCAGCTGTTTAACTTTGATCGAGTCGTCATTTACCGCTTTCGGACAGATGCTGATTCTGCCATTATTGCCGAATCGGTTGATCGTAAATGGCCGACTGCTCGCGATGAAAGTGTCAGCGATTTCTGCATTCCAGACGAGTTGCTTGCCGCCTACCGGGCTGGCCGGGTTGTTGCCACAAATGATGTTTCGACTGCACAGCTGCACCCAGCCCATCAAAATTTGCTGAAGCGGCTGCAAATCAAGGCCAATTTGGTGGTGCCGATTGTGGGTGCCGATCAGCTGTATGGCTTACTCATCGCCCACTCTTGCGCCACTACCTACAGCTGGCAAGACTTTGAAATCAGCTTTTTGCAGCGGTTAGGGACTGAGCTGGGCCTGTGCATTTACCGGGTAGAACTGCTAGAGCAAACCACCAACCTAGCCACAGAACAGCGCCAGCTCAAAGAAGGTTTGCAGCGGCGAGCCTTAGAGCTGCTGATGGAAGTAGACCCGATTAGTAAGGGAGATCTGACCACCCAAGCCAAGGTGACGGCAGATGAAATTGGCACGATTGCTGACTCTTACAATGCCACCGTAGAGAGCTTGCGCAAAATTGTGTTGCAGGTGCAGAAAGCTGCTAACCAAGTGGCGACGACCACTAGCTCCAGTCAGGTTTCGGTTCGATCGCTGTCAGAGGAAGCCCTGAAGCAATCAGATGCGATTATGGTTGCACTGAAAGTTGCAGAAAACACGGCGATCATTGTGCGTCAGGTCGCTGAAAACACAGAACGAGCCGAAATTGCCGTGCAGCAAGCTGCCCAAAATGTGGAAGAAGGGGATGCAGCCATGAACCGCACAGTTGACGGTATTATGGCCATTCGCGCTACGGTTGCCGACACGGCCAAAAAAGTAAAACACCTCGGAGAATCGTCCCAAAAGATTTCTACTGTGGTTGATCTAATTGGTGGTTTTGCGGCTCAGACCAATATGCTAGCGCTGAATGCGGCAATTGAGGCATCCCGGGCTGGAGAAGAAGGCCGAGGCTTTGCGGTGGTGGCCGATGAGGTGCGAACGCTGGCACGGCAATCGGCAGAAGCAACCGAAGAGATTAGAAAGCTGGTGGTTAGCATTCAGGCAGAGACCAATGAAGTGGTTACCGCCATGGAATCGGGAACTGAGCAAGTGGTGATTGGAACGCAATTGGTGGATGAGGCGCGCCAAAGTTTGAACAAAATTACGGCAGTGAGCGCCCAAATTGGAGCGTTGGTTGAAGCCATTGCCCAGGCCACGGTGGTGCAGTCGCAAGCTTCGGAAGAGGTAACCCAAACGATGAAAGATGTGGCAGCGATCGCCAACAGAACTTCTACAGAGGCGGGGCAGGTATCGATCTCGTTTGAAGAACTACAAAAAGTGGCACAAACGCTGCAATCAGAAGTGGGTCAGTTCAAGGTGTGAAAATTAGCGCTGAGTTTTTAGTGCTGAGTTTTAGCGCTGAGTTTTAGCCACTGCGTCAGGCATCCGTTAACTTGCCGAGTAACCGCTCAAACCCATCTGCTCAAGGCGAGGATTCAGGGGCATGCTGAACCAACCAAAAAAACATAGAAAGGTTTGAACTGTGACAACTTATTCAAAACAACAAGCGTCTGGTTTGCGGGCAAATTGCCTTTCATTTCCTGAGACTCTAGCCCAGTCTGTTGGCAACATTGCCCCGGCTGCCACGCCGTCTATCAATCTCGCGTTTGTCTTTGCCAGTGCCGGAAATGGCGCTTGGTTGGCGTTTCTAATCGCTACGGTCGGGCTAGTCCTGGTTAGCTACAACATTAACCACTTTTCCCGCCGCCTTTCGCTGCCAGGGACTCTCTACGGGGCCATTGCTAAAAATTTGGGTCCCACTACTGGTATTGTCTCTGGTTGGGCGCTAATTTCAGCCTACCTGTTCACGGCGATGGCTGTAATGTCAGGCTTTGCTATCTACGCCAATGTGTTGCTGGGCGAATTTGGTGTCCAGGCTTCCCCCGTTTTGCTCTACGTCGTCTACACCCTCATCGTTTGGTTTTACGCCTTTACCGATATTCAGCTCTCGGCTGTGCTCATGCTGCTGCTCAATGTAGTAGCGATCTCTTTAATTCTGCTGCTGTTGGTAATTGTGTTAGTTGGACATGGGTTCGCGATCGATACCCCACAGGTTCTACTTGAGGATGTTTCACCCGAAGGTTTGCGGCTGGGACTAGTCCTGGCTATTTTTAGCTACGTTGGATTTGAAAGCTCAACCACGTTAGGCGATGAGGTAAAGCGTCCCTTCCAGACCATTCCGCGAGCAGTTCTGTGGAGTGTGATCTTATCTGGCTTGTTCTATATTTTTGCCTCCTATGTGGAAGTACTAGGGTTTCGCGGTTATGAAACACCGTTAGATAAAACGGATGTTCCACTCAGTGTTTTGGCCAATCTTGCAGGCGTTGAGCTATTAGGACTGGCAATTGCTGTGGGGGTCATGTTCAGTTTCCTCTGCTGTGGCCTTGCCAGCATCACAGCTGGTTCACGGATTCTGTACTCGCTGGGTCGTCAGCAGATTCTGCCCAGTTTTTTAGGTGCCGCCCATCCCCAGAACCAGACACCCCACGCTGCCATCTTCCTGTCTGTGCTGTTTTTGTTTCTAGTGCCTGTCTCTTTATCACTGCTGGGGATTTCTGCCCTAGATATCTATGGCTATTTAGGCACGCTGGCAACCTACGGCTTTTTGTTGGTCTATGTGCTGATTTCAATTGCGGTTCCGCTTGAGCTGCGCAGTCAAAATCGGCTGCGTCAACGGGATCTGGCGATCGCTGCTCCAGCCGTTTTGTTTATGATGACTCCTGTGGTGGCAAGTTTCTTTCCGATTCCACCCTTTCCTTACAACCTCCTCCCTTACGGGTTTTTGGTGTATTTAGCGATTGGGGCGCTGTTATCGTCCAATCTGCATCGGCGATCGCCACAAACCATCCAGGATATGGAACGTGACTTTGAAGTTAGATAAAAGCGGTGCTGAATAGAAGGATGATTTTCGCGCTTAAGTCTTTTGCCACCTTCGCCCTAACCCCTGTCTTCAGCAGCGCCAGACCAACCAGTGGGACCTAAACAATGGCAATCAATTCCGATATTCGTGACCACGCCTATCAATTTTTCACAGAAGAGGCTCCCGAACTGCTGCAAATTTTGGAATCAGGTTTACTGACTCTAGATCAACGCAGTACTGCCAAGGTACACAATTTGATGCGAGCCGCGCACTCGCTAAAAGGTGGAGCCGCTAGCGTTGGGTTAGAGACGATTGCCACCCTAGCGCATCGGCTCGAAAACATCCTCAAGGCGCTTTACAGCGATTCGCTAGAGGTGGATACAGCTCTGGAAAACGATTTGCTGCGCGCCTATGACTGTTTAAAGCTGCCATTAATGGAGCAAATTACGACCGGGCATTTTGACCCAGACGCGTTGGCGATCGCCGATCCCATCTTCACTCAAATTGAGATCCGCTGTGGTGACGCGCTGCGGCAAACTGAGACCTATCTGCCTAGTTCTGCCGAGCTTGGCATTGATATGATCACGTCTATTTTTGAAGTGGATGTGGTGCAGGGGCTAGAACGACTTGCGACCATGTTGGCTCACCCTCAAGACTATGAAGTGGCTGGAGAACTGCGGGCTCAGATCGAAGTTTTCATCGGGTTTGCCGAGTTACTCAACCTGCCAGAATTTAAAACGATTGCCGAAACTGCTCAACAGGCGCTCAATGCTCATCCCGACTGGGCGATTGAGATTACGCAGCTCACGTTAATTGACTTAGAACGCAGTCGTCAGGCTGTTTTAGCAGGCGATCGAACTCAAGGCTTAAACGCTTCTAAAACTCTGCTGGCGCTAGCGTCTGGTGTCAGGGTTGATAAACCAATCCTAGATGTTTCAAACGCTTATATTCTCAGCGTTAGTGCTTCCAGCGTTAGTGTTCCTAGCATTAGTGCTCCTAGTATTACTGCTCCCGATATTATTGGCATTAGCATTCCAATCATTGATAACGCTGAAGTGATGGCACCCAATCTGTTCGGTGAGCCAGCCGATCTGCTACAATCTGCACTGCCCCAACTAGAAAACATATTTGGCGGGTTTGGCGGGTTCGACACGACTGCTGATATGGCAATCGAGCTGAATCAGCCGCTCGAAGACGCCGTTCTATCAGCATCTGAAGCACTTGAAGCATTTGAAGCACTGGCGATCGCTCCAACTGAACCGCTAGAGGAGATAACGTTAGCGACCGCTGAATTGCTAGATGAGGCGATCGCGGCTGAAATCACTGCTGCCGATATTGAAATTGAAGCAGCCGAGCAGTTAAGAATGTCGCTGCCTCAGCTAGAAAGTGTTTTTGGTGTTTTCGGTGGTGCGATCATCGGTGCTGGTCTAGCGATTGATCAAGACGCAGCGATTGATCAAGATGCAGCGATTGATCAAGATGAGATCCTAGAAGACACATATCTATCAATCTCTGAATCGTTTGCGATCGATCAAGCAGATCTGCTAGAAGGATCAGTTCTAGCATTACCTGAATCACTGCCTGAATCACTATCTGGATCACTACCTGGATCACTAGATGACGGTGATAGTTCATCCACCGAGATGGCCAATGCCGACTGGGTAACGCCTCAGAACTTGGATGCACCGCTGTTAGATCGTCCAGTCAGTTTGGTGCCTTTCGATTCCCGTCAACCGGAATCGTTACAAATTGGCCAAACGATTCCTCGATCGCCGCGCCGCCAACCTAGCTCCTCAGCCTCCTTCCGCCCAGTAGAAACTGCTACTCCACCCAACTTGACCGTTCGAGTTGACTCAGATCGCCTCGCTCGCATGGGCAATTTAGTCGGCGAACTTAGCATCAACCGCAATGGACTCTCGCTGCAAAATGAGCAGCTCCAGGGAGTGCTCCGCGAGTTAATGAATCGCTTTTCTCAGTTTGAAGGGATGGTTGGTGATCTACGGGAATCGTTAGATCAACTGCTCGTTGCCCCAGAGCATCAGAATTCTGCAAACGGTGCCAATAGCTCACCAAAAACAGACTCCTCCAGTACAAAAAATAGCGGGCGAGATGCAGGGTCAGATCTCCATCCGCAGGGCGCTGAAAACGATTCCACTTTAAGTCCGGTAGCTCCTGAATTTGATTCGCTAGAAATGGATAGCTATGGGGTGCTGCACGCCCAGCTGCAAGACATCCTTGAGAACTTTGTGCAGCTAG
This sequence comes from Synechococcales cyanobacterium PMM_0002, assembly GCA_949127925.1. Taxonomy (GTDB): domain Bacteria; phylum Cyanobacteriota; class Cyanobacteriia; order Elainellales; family Elainellaceae; genus CASBQJ01. The sequence goes on along the minus strand of CASBQX010000290.1, from coordinate 2,059 downwards.
ACGAAACGGTTGATGATGTCACGCTGTATGCCAGACAGTCTGATCGATTGCTCGATCAGCATAGGTATATGTTGACAAATCTTAGCGGTGAACTAACTCAAGCCCGGATGTTACCGCTTGGAGAAGTGCTAAATCGCTTTCCTCGCATATTGCGCGACCTGTCAGCTACGTATCATAAGCCAGTGAGTCTGAAATTGACCGGGACAAGTTTGCTAGTCGATCGCGCCATCCTAGAAAAACTCTATGATCCACTGCTACATTTACTGCGTAATGCGTTTGATCATGGCATTGAGTTGTCTCCGGTTCGAGAGCAATTGGGTAAGCCCAAAGAGGGTCAAATTGAAATTCGAGCTTACTACAAGGGGAATCAAACTATTATTGAGATTAAAGATGACGGCCAGGGGCTAAACCTGGATCGGATTCGCAATCGCGCGTTTGAACTTGGCCTGCTTTCCTCTGACCAGCTGTTAACAATCTCTCCAACCCGGTTATTTGAACTGATTTTTGAGCCAGGGTTTTCTACTGCCCCGCAGGTGAGTGAACTGTCTGGGCGAGGCATTGGTCTCGATGTTGTGCGATCGCAGCTACAGTTAATTAAGGGAACCGTTGTCGTTGCCTCATCTCCCCGTAAAGGGACAACATTCAAATTGTGTTTGCCTCTAACCCTAACCAACACTAAATTAATTATTTGCACGGCTGCGACGACTACCCTCGCGATCCCGCTTGATACCGTTGAAGAAATTGTGACTCCCCAGAGCGATCAAATTCGGCAATCAGGAACACAGCGTTTCTTATACTGGCGAGAGCAGATTATTCCCGCCCATCGTCTTGCTGATCTTTTAAACTACGCTTGCCTGATTCCAGAGGTGCCTACTGCTAAATCATGGTTAACCGCCACCGCTCCCAAAGCTGCGGTTGCACCCATGTTGATCCTGCGCCAACAAGATCAGCTATTTGCTATCGAAGTTGAACAACTGATAACGGAGCAAGAGTTGGTCGTCAAATCATTTGGCTCTTTGATCGATCCTCCTAGCTATCTCTATGGTTGCACGAGTTTGGGAGATGGTAGTCTAATTCCTGTAATTGATAGCAGCGCTTTGTTAGCATTTGAACGAGAGCAAAAAACTGCCGAAACTCTTACTGCCGAGCCTCCGCAACGGCTGATGAATGGTCATAGTCAATCATCTATTCAGAAAGGATCAACGGTGATTCAATCGGTTCAGGTGACGACGATTTTAGTGGTTGATGATGCCGTTACTTTACGCAGAACCTTAGCATTGTCTCTAGAGCGGGCTGGTTTTCGAGTCTTACAGGCACGAGATGGTAGAGAAGCGATCGACCAATGTCAGCGTTCATCGGTAAATCTGGTGATCTGTGATATTGAGATGCCGAATATGAATGGCTTTGAATTTCTCAGCTATCGTCGTCAAGACTCTCAACTCTCTAACATTCCTATCATCATGCTAACGTCTCGTAGTAATGATAAACACCGCTGGCTAGCAATGCAGCTAGGGGCAACGGATTACTTTACTAAGCCTTACTTAGAGCAGGAGCTGTTAACTGCAATTAAAACATTGTTTAAACCTACTTAAGTCGGTGTTCCAGCCGATTCTACTCGACTCAGGCAACCTAAGATTCAGTGCCGCCCGCTTAGCGGACGGCACTGAATTTTAGGCTTTGGGTTTGTTTGACGTTGGCTGACTTGCCGATTTTTTTTGAGCTATTGTAGAAACTCTTCTCGTCTCATTGGAGCGTTCGTTTGTCGATCTTTGGGTTTCTCTAATCGATAAGGGTTTTGGGGTTCTCCAGGCATCAAATAACGTGCACCCCAGCCGCCATTAATTTGCTCAGGGTCGATTGCGACTGGGTTCGTTGTTTTATCGGGTAACGCTACCGTCTGCATGTGCTGTACCTGCACATACTGCTGTCCCTCGGCGGTAGTATAAATTAGCTTGCCACTGAGCCTAAGCTTTTTGTCGCGAAGCTGTTGTTCTAATACGGGTAGCTGATCTACCGTGCTGACTGGATTCAGCGCGGCTAGAAAAACTATATCTTCACT
>CASBQX010000289.1 GCA_949127925.1 Synechococcales cyanobacterium PMM_0002 | reverse complement strand
GGCGTTACCCTGCTACAGGTTGGCCTAAACCAAGCCAACAACTACACATCGCTAGCGTTGAGCGATCGCTTCACCCTCTACGCCAACCAGGTGCTGCTTCAGCAAGCCATCCGCCTAGACCTAGCCCACTATGAACTGCCCGACTTTTACGACACCCTCAGTCGCGCCCAGCAGAGCGGCAGCAAATATCCCGTTCGTGTGCTCGAAACGCTGACCTCGTTGGCGGGGCAAGTGGTCACGTTTGCCAGCTTGCTCACCCTGCTGATCCGCTTCAGCCCGCTGATTTTGGTGCTGCTGCTGCTGACGGCATTGCCCGCTTTTTGGGTGGGTTTACGGTTTTCGGGGGTGCGGTTTTGGATGCTGCGCCGCCAGACCCAAAGTGGACGGTTGGCCGACTATCTCCAGCAGGTGCTCACGACTCAAGAATTTGTCAAAGAAGTGCGCCTGTTCAATTTAGGCGATTACCTGCTGAATCAGTGGCACACGATCCGCCAGCAGTTCAATCAAGAATCGGCCAGCCTTGCCGCCCGCCAAGCGGCGCTACGAGTAGCCGTAGGATTAGTGGCCAACCTAGGGTTCTATGCCGCCTATGCTTGGGTGATCGTCCGAGCCGTGCAGGGATTGGTGACGCTAGGGGATTTAACCATGTATGCCGGAGCCTTTCAGCAATCCCAGGGACTAATTCAAGGCATTCTGCTGGGGATGGCGATGGTATACGAGTTCAACCTGTATGTCTCGCAGTATTTCGAGTTTCTCAATCTCAAGCCCGAGGTGGTTGATCCCCCCTACCCCAAACCGTTTCCAGTGCCGATGCGATCGGGTTTGACCCTGCAAAATGTCAGTTTTACCTATCCTGGTGCTAGTGAGCCGACACTGCAACATCTCAATTTGACGGTTAACCCAGGGGAAAGCATTGCCCTAGTGGGGGTGAATGGAGCGGGTAAGACGACGCTGTTAAAGCTACTCACCCGCTTTTACGATGTGCAGAGCGGCGACATTCGCGTAGACGGAATTGCGTTGGCAGATCTGGATTTAAGCGATCTGCGGCGGAATATTGGCGTCGTGTTTCAAGATTTTTCTCGCTACAACTTAAGTGTGCAAGACAATATTGGCTTTGGTGACCTGCGCCAGCGTGACGACTTAGAGCGAATTGAAGCAGCGGCCAAAAGCGCTGGAGCCAGCAGCCTCATTGCTGAACTCAACCACGGCTACCAAACAATTTTGGGTAAAACGTTTTCTGAAAGTGCAGAGCTATCGGGTGGGCAATGGCAAAAAATTGGGCTGTCGCGGGCGTTTATGACCCCGGCTCAGATTTTGATTTTGGATGAGCCCACCGCAGCGCTGGATGCGATCGCCGAATTCGATCTATTCCAGCGCTTCCGGCAGCTGACTGAGGGTAAGATGACCATTCTCGTCAGCCACCGTTTTTCTACCGTGCGCATGGCCGACCGAATTGTCGTACTAGAGCACGGGCAGATTGCGGAACTGGGCAGCCATGATGAATTAATGGCGCAAAACGGACTCTATGCTCACATGTTTACCCTGCAAGCCTCCAGCTACAGCACCCAAATCTAACGGCGGCTATTCACGCTATTCTCGCGGTATTCTAAGGAGACAAAACGCTACCGCTTGGATGTGGATTGTCTACCGACGCCATATGTTGCGTAGGCCAGACATATTGAGACTCCTAGCGCCGTATTCACAACCGCTCGTCAAATTGCCCCTGGCGACTGCCCACTCCGATTCAAACCCCTCCCTTTTAGCAGGCATGATTAAAAACGACTCCTGGATTTCTCAATTAGCCACCGCCGGCATGATTGCTCCTTTTGAACCCCGACTCATTCGCGCCGTCGATGGCATTCCTGTCATTTCCTATGGTTTGGGTAGCTTTGGGTACGACGTCCGACTGTCACCCGTAGAATTTCGGATTTTTAAACATGTACCCGGCACCGTAGTCGATCCAAAGCACTTTAATCCCGGTAACTTGGAAGCAACTGAACTTCACGAAGATGCTACGGGTCAATATTTTGTCCTGCCTGCCCACTCCTATGGTCTAGGAGTAGCGCTGGAACGGCTAGAGATTCCTGACTACATTACCGTGATTTGCATGGGTAAAAGTACTTATGCCCGTTGTGGCATTATTGCTAACATTACCCCGGCTGAAGCATCATGGCGCGGTCATTTAACGCTGGAATTTTCCAACTCTTCCAGTGCCGACTGTCGGATTTATGCGAATGAAGGAGTTGTGCAGCTGCTGTTTTTGGCAGGAGAACCGTGCAACGTCAACTACGAAACTCGCCAAGGCAAATATCAAGATCAGTCGGAAGTGGTGACACTGGCGCGTGCGTAACTGCCGTGAGATAGGTTAATAATCGTGACTTCGTGACATCTGTCCTCTGGCTCTACGCAGGTTCATCGTTCATGAGCATGAATCGCCCCCAGCCATGCTGGGGGCGATTCATGCAAAAAGCCTATTGGTCACTCAATATTGATTAACTTTTACTAATCGAAAATTGTCGGAAACGTTCCCTAAGCGCCGGGAAGGGGCAGACTAAGTAGCACTTGCACCATCACTGATTCATTTCGGGGTGGGGGAGACTGGCTGTTGCTCCTAACAGCGGTTAAGGTGGGGAAACCGATGGACTCGCTTAGGCGTCAACTCTATCTAGAGAAAGTAATTCAGGGCGGGGTGAGGATTCTAGACGCTGTGTTTTTCCCAAACCCTCTTCATCTGCGGATAAACCGATGTGCTTTCAGTCAGCAAACGAAAGTGCCAGAACCAGTAGGGTTCTGACGCACTGTCAAATGATTTCAAATAATTCAAGGATCTTTTATGTGGATGCGGAACGAACGGTTTAATCGAGTTGGTGCCTTGCTGGCAGCAGTGGTTGTATTGGGCGGTGTGGGCGCGATCGCCTCTCCTCCAGCGGCAGCTCAAACGCTGTTTGAGCAGCAAGGCACCCTGAAGCCCATGCAGGCAGAATATACCTTTGCGGGCACAGCGGGCGACACAGTCACCGTTGCCATGAACAGCCCCGATTTTGATACTTATTTGGTACTAGTTTCCCCCAGCGGTGAAGAACTGGCGACCAATGACGACTACGCCCGCTCGCTCAATTCAACCATCGTCTTTACCCTACCCAGCACTGGCACCTATAAGGTGTTAGCGCGTTCTTTCTCAGGGCAAGGTGGAAATTACGTGGTGACGGTCGCCAATGCCACCCCGTTTGAACAGGCGTATGCCAAAGCGACTAACCTATATATGCTGGGGGAAATAGACGAGGCTCTAGCAGCCTTCAATCAGGCTATCCAGGCCGACTCCACCCAGCCCATGCCCTATTTAGACCGGGGCGATATTTATTACAGTCAAGGTAACACGGATGCCGTCCGATCCGATTATCAGCAGGCGCTGCGGCTATACGAACGGGCTGGAAACACAGAAATGGTGCAATCAGTCCGAGACCAGCTTACTTATCTAGATACTCCAGCAGAACCCACACCTTAACCAAGCCCGATTCGCTAATCCTCTAAGCTAAAAAAATCGATGCTTCCATACACATATCTACATATAGGAGCATCGATATTTTTTCAGGTACTTTATCATAGTCATGCCCGTCAGAATGCCTATGGGCTAGGCGTGCCGATTAACTCTATTCGCCTATCAACTCCATTTGAATGCTTAAACCAAGTCCATGTTGAGAACTGTAGTTTTAGCCCTCACCCCCAGCCCCTCTCCCAAAGGGCGCTACCGTGTACACACATCTCGGACAAGGTATCAACGTACTGCGAGATCCCCCTAAATCCCCCTTAAAAAGGGGGACTTTGAATCCG
>CASBQX010000288.1 GCA_949127925.1 Synechococcales cyanobacterium PMM_0002 | reverse complement strand
GGTGGTTTTGATGCCACCCTGGCAGCCCATGGCTGGCAGACCTTAACACCTGCCCCGCTCGAAATTTTTCAAATCAACGTGGGCAAGCTGTGCAATATGACGTGCCATCACTGCCATGTTGATGCCGGACCCGATCGCAAAGAAATTATGGATCGCGATACGGTGGATGCTTGCTTACGGGCGCTTGATCAAACTGAGGCTCATACGGTCGATCTAACGGGCGGTGCGCCGGAACTAAATCCCCATTTTCGTTATTTAATAGAGCAGTGCGTTTTGCGCGGCAAACATGTGATCGATCGCTGCAACCTCACGGTACTGCTTTTACCCCGCCTAGAAGATTTGCCGACTTGGCTGGCCGAGCGTGGGGTGGAAGTCGTATGTTCCTTACCTCACTACCGTCAACGCAACACCGATGCTCAGCGAGGCGATGGCACCTTTGCTCAGTCGATTACGGCTCTACAGCGGCTGAATGCGGCGGGCTATGGCATAGGTGATCCCAGCCGTCAGCTGACGCTAGTGAGCAATCCGGTGGGGGCGTTTTTGTCTGCCAGTCAGGGCAAGCTAGAGCAAGAGTGGAAGGCGGGCTTGCAAAAGCATCAAGGGGTCAGCTTCGATCGGCTAATCACAATCAACAATATGCCGATCTCGCGCTACCTAGAATGGCTAGAGCAGTCGGGGAATTTGCAGAGCTATATGGAACTGCTTGTCAATGCGTTTAACCCAGCCACGATCAGCGGGTTGATGTGTCGAAATACTCTGTCAATTGCCTGGGATGGTCGCCTGTTTGACTGCGACTTTAACCAAATGCTAGAACTCGAATTGCAGCAGCCCGGTGGCCTGCGCCCCCACATTCGAGATTTTTCTCCCGATTTACTGGCTCAGCGTCAGATCGTTACAGGCCGTCATTGCTTTGGCTGCACCGCCGGGACTGGCAGCTCGTGCGGGGGGGCGATCGCCTAACTCAACCCCTATCACCCGCCATTCAACCGGTGCAAACGCTCACCTAGACAAGTTTGTGAACATGTGTGCACAAACTTGTCCTATTTACGAAAAAGCACAGATCCCAGTAGATTAGTCAAAGATTTCTCTAAAATTGTTGCTTACAGAGCAATTTGTGGAACTCTCAGTTTAAGTTAGAGTGGCTAGCGTTAACGCCAACAGGTTGCCCATTGGTTGCCATTAGGTTGCCAATGAGTTGACAGCATTCCTGGCAGGTTGGGTTTTAAAACTGCAACGGGTAAAAACCTCAAACCAGGCCATGAATGATCCCGATAGCACAGACCTGCTGAATGTAATTGAGCATGACAAAATGAGCATGGCAGGACGAGATCGCTGTGAGCAAGACTTGAGCATCGACTTAGACTTAGGACGGGTTGCCTGGAGCAACTCGCCAGAGATCCGCTCGTTGCCCGCAGTCGATAGCTTAAAAGATGGCATGACTGATGTTCCCTGCCGCTCAGTCGATGCCCCCCAGATAGAGCACCAGCAATTGATCTGGCAGATTCTGGACACCACGCCTAACTTGCTCTATCTGTACGATTTTCGGGAGCATCGGGTGGCCTTTGTGAATCGTCAGGTCACCGAGACACTGGGCTATCCGGCGGCCACTATCCAAGCGTTTGATCCACAGCAACTAGCCGCCTTGGTGCATCCCGACGATGTGCAAGTAGTGCGAGAGCAAATTCGATACTTTGCTGAAGCCAGTCAGCAGGGAAGCGATCGCGTAGGTGAGCCTGAGGTCAGGGAAATCGAGTTTCGGCTTCAGCATCGGTCTGGTGATTGGCGCTGGCTGCGATCGCGCCAAACCCCTTTTAGATGCAGATCGGGCGAGCGGATTCAACATTTTTTGGGCACTGCTCAAGATATTACTGTGAGTAAATCTGCCAACGAGACGAAGCGGCAGAATGATGAACGGTTCCGCATCTTAGCATTACGGGTACCAGGAGTTACGTTTCGCTGCCGCTATGAGCCGACCTGGACGGTTGAGTTTATTAGTGATGCGATCGTAAACATTACCGGGTATCCAGCTTCCGACTTTATCGAGAATCGGGTGCGCTCGATTCTCAGTGTCGAACATCCAGACGATGCCGAGCGGTTGAACCATACCCTTGCCCAAAGCTTCCACAACGGGCAGCCCTACAGCATTGAACATCGCATGCTCCATGCTGATGGCAGTCTCCGGTGGATTTACGAAACGGGCCAGTGTGTAGAACAGGCGGCAGGCGATATCTTTGTGGAGGGTGTACTGGTCGATATTACTGAGCGTAAGCAGGCAGAGACGGCATTAGAGCATCAGTTTCAGCAGGCTCTATTGCTCAAGCAAATTACTGAAGAAATTCGCCAAAGCCTAGACGTACAGCAAATTTTTCAGACGACAGTAACCCAGGTTGGTCACATGTTTCAGGCCAGCCGCAGCCTGATTCATACCTATGTGACCCATCCCACCCCCGCCATTCCGTTAGTGGCCGCCTACATTGACCCAGAGTATAAGTTTCCCGCTCAATTAGGCGAAATCCCCGTCGCTGACAATCTCCATGTACAGCGAGTGCTTCAGCAAGACGACGCCATTGCTTCAGAAGACGTGATGCATGATCCACTGCTGCAAGAGATTCATTGTCTGAGCCAACGGTTAAAGCTGAAGTCAATGCTAGCCATTCGCACGTCTTATCAGGGCGAACCCAACGGGCTGATTTGCTTGCACCAGTGCGATCGCCTGCGCCAGTGGACTCGCGACGAAATTGATTTGCTCAAAGCAGTCGCTGCCCAGGTTGGGATCGCGATCGCCCAGGCCAACTTAATAGAGCAAGAAACCCGTCAGCGGCAAGAACTAATTCGCAAAAATGCCGATCTAGAGCAGGCTCGCCGTGAAGCTGAAACCGCTAACCGAGCCAAAAGCGACTTTTTGGCCACCATGAGCCATGAAATTCGCACCCCAATGAATGCCGTCATTGGCATGGCATCGCTGCTGCGCGAAACACCCCTCACCCCGCAGCAGCGCGACTTTACCAACACGATTAGCAGCAGCGGAGAAATTCTCCTCACCATCATCAACGATATTCTCGATTTTTCAAAAATTGAAGCCGGTAAGCTAGAGCTAGAAGCCACCCCTTTTAATATTCGAGAATGCATTGAGGCTGCGATTGATTTGGTCACACCTAAAGTGATCGAAAGTCGGTTGGAACTGGCCTACCTGATTGATCCTCACGTGCCCAATTGTGTGGTGGGAGATGTGACCCGCGTGCAGCAAGTGTTGGCTAATTTGTTGAGTAATGCCGTTAAGTTCACCCCATCTGGGTCAGTAACCGTGACCGTGACGGCGCGACGGGTGGATATTGCTACGGTGCCCGGTGATGCCACACTGCCTGCTTATGCCATTCGGTTTGCCGTTAAAGACACGGGGATTGGCATTCCAGGCGATCGCCTAGAGCGATTATTTCAGCCGTTCCGCCAGATTGACTCATCCATTAACCGTACCTATGGCGGCACTGGCTTAGGGCTAGTGATCAGCCAGCGACTCAGTGAACTGATGAACGGGCGAGTCTGGGTTGAAAGTGAAGTCGGCGTGGGTTCGACCTTCTCCTTCTCCTTCGCTATCCGCGCCATTGCGCTAGAGCAAGATAGCGCCAATCCATCATCACGGCACCCGATCAATGGCACCCCTTTACTTGCCGCTAAACGGTTGCTGCTGATCAACGGCCACACCATTAGCCGCCAAAATTTGGCCACTCAGGCCAAAAACTGGGGGATGGAGGTCTCAGCCGTTGCCACAGTTGCCGAAGCCATCTACATCCTAGATCGGCAGGCGTTTGAGGTGGTGGTGATGGATGAACAATTGCCCGAAGCAGACGACCTAGCGCTGGCGGCAGCACTACAGCTCCAGCCGGGAAATCAGGCTCTACCGCTGATTGTCCTAGCTCACTTTAGCCGCAGCGATCGCCCTGCGCTCCACCCGCAGCTAAGCGCGACCCGATATCTCAGCAAACCCGTTAAACATTCGCAGTTTTACAGTTTGTTAGTCGAATTATTTGAATCGCCCTTAGATCCAGCCGACGCTAGGCAAATAGCCGCACCCAGACCGGACTCGGGGGAGTTAATCAATCCCCCGCCAGCGCCGCAACGGCTACGCATTTTGGTCGCAGAAGATAACCTCGTCAACCAAAGGGTGATGCTAAAAATGCTGGATCAGCTGGGCTATGCGGCAGATGTGGCTGGCAATGGCCTACAGGTGCTAAAGGCTTTGGCGCATCAGTGCTACGACGTTGTATTGATGGATGTGCAAATGCCAGAAATGGACGGCATCACAGCGACCCGCCAGATTTGCCGAACTTGGGCACCCTGCGATCGCCCGCAGATTATTGCAGTCACAGCAAATGCGATGTTGGGCGATCGAGATGAGTGCCTCCAAGCGGGCATGAATGACTATCTCAGCAAACCGATTCGCCTAGAGAAACTAGAGAAACTGTTGAGTGTGTGCCCCATGCGCTCTAGTCAATCTGTTGCTCTAGTTCAAGCTGTCCCTCAGCCCACAACGCCTGCCATTAATGCCGACGTCCTCAATGCCTTCAGGCAAGACTTGGGGGATGCCGCTCCCGCCATTTTGGTAGAACTGATTGACTGCTACCTAGCAGAATCCCCAAAATTCGTCAACGCGATCGCACTGGCAGCATCCCAAGCCGATGCCTCCAGCCTCATGAAAACGGCTCACACCTTCAAATCCAGCAGTGCTGTGTTGGGCGCAATGACCTTATCTAACTTGTGCAAACACGTAGAAGCCTCTGCCAACCAATTTAGCCCTGAACAAATGATGGAGCAAGCGTTTCAGATCATTACCGAATTTGAACGGCTCAAAATTGCTCTAGAACAAGAACGCCAGCAAATTGTTGCCAATGAACTCTCGTAGCTGCTAAGTTCTCGTCTCGCAGCTAAAATTGCAGATCAAGCCTCCAACGATTAGTGGAGCTACTGTAAAGCTGGAACAAACTTGGGCGTCACATACATCCAGGCAATACCGTCTGGATCAAGGGTTTGAGTCCAGGCACCAAAGTATGCTTTGTTTTTACGCCGATAGATAGTGCTGCGGCTGACCCCTAGGCGCTTTGCCAGTGCCGAACTAGAGAGCACCACATCCGACTCTTCCCAGTCCGATTCAGTCAAGTCTAGGTAGGCTTGCCATAGAATTATCATGCTGACAAACAGCAGCAAGATTACGGCTTCTGGACGCCGGAGCACTGCCTCTAGCTTGAGAGATTGCAACGACTGCGCTGGGGCGATCGCCTCCAGTTCACTGCCGGGAGCGACGGCAGCGGTTGACGCAGGCATAGGCGCTGTGCTCGTTGCCGCAGGCTCATCCCAAGGATTGGCTTGGAGAGTGACTGGCTGAATCGCTTCAGGTTCAATGATGGCTGGAGCAGCGGCTGGCGTAATCGGGGCAGGGTCGGCGGTTAAAGCAACTGGGTTGGTCGGCGATGGGTCAGCAGTTTGGGTCACGTCTAACGCAAAGGTAGGTGGGGTAGGAGGCTGAGCATGGAGCAGAATCTCTTGCCTCCATGCTACCGACTTATCGCCCGTTCGTTGCCCACGGATCGCAACTGTTTCGATCGGTTTTGCCTCTAATTGATGCAGCAATGTCGAAACTAAGGCGATCGCTTCTGCTTCGGGCGGTATGGCGATCGCCTGGAGTAGCACATACAAACATGTTTCCCGACGGGCAACTTGAGCGACGATGCCGCGCGGCTTGAGGGCATGGTTCAAGATAGCGGCAATTACCTTAGGGTTGCCCTGCTGGGCGTGTGCCAAGAGTTCTTGGGGATGCATGGCAGATGTGGGGCGAGGGACAAGGGCTTTAATGTAAAGGCAGTAGCACGAGCAATCCTCGCATGACTGCCCCCGACAATCAAGTATGCAAGTTATTTAATTCGCAATCCTCAGTGAAACAGAAAGAATAGGGACAGTCATTACAGAGTAATTCCTTTTGATAAAAATTCAGTAAACCTTCGTAGAAATCCTGACCTCTCGCTCGCAAGCGAGTAAGACTAGGTAGTATCACGGTAACCCAAGCCGTAGATCGCCTCAGGGGAAGCGTGCCCGACGGAATTCAATTCCATCGCCATGGCTGCATCTATCGCTCATTGCGCGTAGGGAACAACTGGCCACTTACTTGAGAGGAATAGGATTTCATGTTTTCTAAGACCCCCTTACAGAAATTATCCCTAGGTGCTGCCGGAGCAATTTGGCTAGCACTAGGCTCCGTAGAAAGCGCAAACGCTGCCAGCTTTAAGAGCTTCAGCACCATCAGCATCAATCAGCCCCTTGAGCTGGCTTCTATTAGACTCGGCAACGGTAACGCCAGAAAAAATTCCTCAAATGAGCGCATCAAGGTTGCATTAATAGCAGCTGGCAGCGTTATTGCGATCGTACTTATCGCCATAGAGATATCTCGTAGAGATAATGATAGGAAAGGCTCTGGCGGTGGGTCTAAACCCAAAGATGACTTTAAATTTCCGGAAGGATCCCCGATCAATACCGAGAGTTCGGTTCTTACTGCATTTTCCTCACCAAGTTCAACCCCAGTTCCGTCGCCAGCTCTGCTTCCAGGACTACTTGCCCTTGGATGGAAGGTGATGCAAAAACGCAGATCAGAGCAAAGTGGCGCGCTCTAGCCACACGCTACCCCACCACCATACGTAGCGTTCCCAGCGACCCTTGAGGCGATCGCCGAAGCGGCTTTGTATGGCGGTAGCCATGTTTTAGCCTCAAAATTTATGGTTGGGGCGATCGCATTTTTTGGTCTTGCTCATACAACAACGGCTGACCTAGCGACAGGGCAATTTCCGCCTTTTGCAGCTCTGCACCCAAATACAGGGCGTGTTCTACCTGGAGGGCAGGGCAGGCGATCGCCAGCTGACGATAGAGCTGAGTGGCCGTTTTGCCGGTGTAGCAGTTCACCACTTCGCCTGCGCCGGGGGTCATGTGCTCTACCACAATCTCGGGGGGCTGCACGCTAATCACAAAGCTGCCGCAGGGATCGGTATAGTCGCGCTGTTGACAAATTCGAGCATAGTGCGCGGCAATGAGGCGATCGCTATTTTCCCAACAGTCATCATAGATGTGGGCGCTTTGGCTGATGGTAATCAGCGGTCCCAGGTGCAGGTCTGCCCCCGTCTGCGTAGCGATCGCATCTCGAATATGCTGTTGCAGCGACCGCAATCCCATGGCATTTGCCACCCATGCCGAAAACATATCGTTGCTGCGAAATGTGGCCGTCAGCGATAGTTCACCATCTACCACCCGCACCCAAATATGATTCAGGCAGGGTGGACTGTCTCCTGTTTCGTGATCATGCACGTCCCATAACGACATCACAGCCCGGGCAGAATTTAGATCTGCCGCCAACTTTTGGATCACTTGCTGCACCTGATCGCGGCCAAACCAGGAGCGCAGCCGTTGACCATAGGTATATTTCACGCCCTCTCGCTCGGGGGCATCGTCTAAGATTTGCGAGATATATTGCTGAATGAAGGGGCGATCGACGGGCAAGTAGTTGGGATCTGGAAAGCAGAAGCCGGACGGCTCATCTGTGACCACGGCCACTAGGTCAATCAACTCTTGCCAATAGCCATCATAAGCAGTGGGGCGAATTGTGCCCGTAGTCTTGATCCGATGGATAATTTTTACCCAGGTTTCAGCGATGGTTTTACCCTCAATCCGGTGGCCATAGCGCTCACCCGGAAGGACAATCGGCGGCGTTGCTTCTAGGGGGAAATTTAGCGGCTCTCCCCACGGCTCCAACCCCGCTTGCTGCGCATAATTTTTTACCAGCGAAACTGCCTCTGCGATCGCCCCCGCTGTCTGCCATACCAGCGATCGCCGCAGCTGCGACAGCGCGGCTTCTGCCACTTCCAAGTCGATATAGCCCGCAACTTTAGACCGAATCACCCAGCAGTCTCGCCCCGTATCGCTACGGCCTTGCTCAAAGCCATGCTGCAAAAAATCGATCAAACAGTTGCAGGCTCCGGCATTGAGATCTTCTCGCGTCGCATTCAGAATCACCAAATAGCGCACCTGTGGATTGGCCAATAAATTACGAATGAGCAGGTTAATCCCTCGCGTCGGGCTATACAGTTGCCCAATCACCGCATAGTCACTGGGGTCTAGCTTTTTGGCGATCGCCCCCTTCACCGTCCAACCCGTGACCACCGCCGTCTGCCCCGTGCCGCAAGTCAACTGGTTGGGTTTGTGCAGCGGACTGTAGGGATACTGAGAACAAGAGGGAGTAGAGAGCATTGGAGCCGCGAGATTAGGGTCGAGAGTTAGATTCTACTTTAAAGCAAGCCCTAACTCTTTTTCCAACTTGCCGCCGCTCGCCGCCCCTCATGCCAATCTTCTAGCCAGTCGCGCCAGGGATGCTGATGCAGCCGTTGACGCTGCCATGCCAACGCCGTTTGGGATAAGATTTCGGCGCGGCTAGGCGAGGTGGCGGGCAATTCGGCTAGGGCGCGGACTTTTTGCTGGGTTTGCAGCGCCAGCGTGGCGATCGCGCCCACATCTTCTGCCTGGGTGCCGACTACATGAATGCCCAATAGGTCACCATTGCGGCGGGCAATCAGTTTACAAAAACCCGTGGTGTTGCCCTGCATTTGGGCGATCGCCAGCCCCTTAAACGACTCTGACTGCACCACTGCGTCATCACCGTAGCGGTATCGCGCCTGCGCTTCGGTTAACCCCACGCTGGCCAACGCCACATCAGTTAGCACAAACCGGGGAATTTGCTCAAGGTGGAGGTGCGTCCATGGCAAAAATAAGGCATTGCGGACGGCAACTCGCGCTGCTTGGCGGGCAAATGGCAGCTCGGGAGATTGACATACATAAATCCGGGGATTGGTGCTCCGCAGATTTGGGCGGACGGTGATGCTGCTGGCGGCGGGGAGGGGATTAGCCGCCAAAACGTGACGGGACTCAACGCCCGCCCCGGCCAGATTGACTCCTGCCACATCTAGCACCTGTGCCGCTGCGACTAAAATTTCGTCGGCTTCAATTCTTTGAAACTCAGTTTGAATCCATTTCCCGGTCGAGCTGTGACCTGCTTTGATCACCTGGGTTCGAGTTAACAGCTCAACGCCATCTGCCTCTAGCTGTGCCTGGAGCAGTTGAGCCGCCTCTGGTTCTGCCCAAGGCAGCAGGCGATCGCGGGTAATTAGAGTTACCTGGGTGCCCAACCGACAAAACGTCTGCGCCAGTTCTAAGGCAGCAGGGCTGTAGCCCAAAATAATTAGCCGCTGGGGCACAACTGTCCAATTAACATGCCACAGCGAATCGGGGGTGAGCGGTTGCAGATCGGCCAGTCCCAAAATTGTCGGGATCACCCAATCAAAGCCGCGTGCCAGCAGGTAGGCTCTGGCTCGCAGCGATCGCCCATTCACCGCCACACTCAGATGGGGCTGACGCTCAAATGCTCCGTTGCCAACCACCACATCAATCCCCCGCGCCATCAAAACGGCAGGCGATCGCCCTTCTTCTAAGGCGGCAACCGAGCCGCTCACCCAGTCCCAAATTGTTGCCCAAGCTGGCACCTCGGCCACCCCAAGGAGACGCTGCCAATTGCGCCCCAATTGCACAAATGCCTGATGATATAGCCCTTCGCTACCCGCCCAAGCTCCCAATTGGGGCAATGGCTCCACCAGCGCAACCCGCGCTTGCAGGGCACGAGCGGCGATCGCGGCTTCACGGGCGATCGGCATACCGCCCAGAATTAGTAAGTCGTAGTCGAGGGGCATAGGAGCAGGTGTAAAGATTAAAAAAGCGTCAGTTGCGGTGTGGCTTGGGCCGCTGCAACTGACGCCGGAGGGTTATACCGTAGCGGCCAGACCGTCTAACAGCTGCCTGTTTTCGGCCTGAGTTCTGACGGCAACGCGAAAAAAGCGATCGCCCAATTCTGGGAAACTCAGACAGTTGCGGATCAAAATCTGACGTTGTTTTAACAGCCGGAGCTGCAATTCAACCGCAGACTGCCCTGTTTGCACCAGCAGATAATTGGCCGCGCCAGGGTAGGGGAGCAGCCCAGGGATCTGAGCTAGTCCGTCGAATAGCTGGGTGCGCGCGGGTGGCAGCCAGTCCAGCGTTTGCTGTTGAAAGTCGATGTCTTGCAAAACGGCGATCGCAGCGGCGGCAGCCAGGGTGTTGACGCTCCAAGGATCGCGCCATTGCTGCCAGCGACGCAGCCGCTCAGGATGGGCGATCGCATAGCCCAGTCGCAGCCCCGGCAGGCTGTAGAACTTAGTTAGCGATCGCAACACCACCAGGTTTGGATAGGTTGGCACCCAATCAATCACACTTTGCTGCGTATCGGACGGCAAGAAGTCCATAAACGCTTCATCGACGACGACCAACCCAAATTGCTCCAGGTAAGGCCGCAGCGATTCGCGGGAAAACAGCCGCCCAGTTGGATTGTGCGGATTGTTGAACAACACCCCACAGCCTCCCAGATCAAAGGCCAACGGCTGGTCTAACCGCAGGGGCACATCCTGCTCTGCTAGCCCCCCATCTATATCCATCAAACATGGAATGATGGTGGCATCAAACGCCTCGAGGGCACGCCTGTAGTCTCCAAAAGCGGGGACTGGTAAATAGGTTGCCGTTAGCGCCGCCAGCTCTCGACAAACCCAGGTCAACAGCTCTGCGGAGCCGTTACCGGGCAAGATCCACTCTGGAGCAAGGGCATGGAAGTGACCGAGAGCGCACCGCAGATCTCGCGACTCGGGATCGGGGTAGTCCCGCAGGGCACCTAGATGAGCCGTGATCGAGGCGATCGCCGACAGTGGTGGCCCCAACGGATTGATACTGGCAGAAAAGTCCAAAATAGCAGAGGGGGAACAGCCTGCCAGCGATGCTGCCCAGACCAAATTCCCCCCATGCACAGGCTGTGCAACAAACTGGTTTTGCACTAGAGGAACCTGTTATTTTGCCACCATATCTTTAAACAGCTTCCCAGCAGAGAAAGCAGGTACTTTCGTAGCTGGAATCTTCATCGCTTCCCCAGTTTTGGGGTTGCGGCCCTCGCGCTCTTTGCGTTCGCGGGGTTCAAATGAGCCAAACCCAACCAAAGTCACCTTGTCACCCGTAGAGACTGCTTCCATGATGGAGTCAATCGCCGCCGTCAACACCGCATCGGCTTGCTTTTTGGTTACGCTAGCTTTTTCCGCAACCCTATCAACCAATTCACCTTTGTTCATGAGAATCTCCTTCGATGGTCAGTCAAGAAATGGAACTACGTACAAGATCTCACTGCGAGATCAGGGAAACTCGAGAGGGGAAAACCGAAAAGGCTGAAACCCCTAGTAAATCGACGTTTCAATGCCCTATTCTAAGGGCTACTCACCCAATGTGGATCGTTGAAACCTTTAATTTATGTAGACTTGGAGCTTTTTCAAGAAAATAGCCTAGCTCATAAAGGGGCTATTTTTACCTTTCTAGGCGCTCAAAGCCTTGCAGGGGGAGGATTTGGCAGACATCCCATCGCCCCCGCCTGTCCAAATCTTTCCACCTAGCGTCTCCCTTGCTCTAGGATATTTTGCACCTCTCGGCTGGGCACATAGCGATAGCCAAAGGTAGATGTATCAGAGTCATCAATGATCTGCGGCGTTAGCATCACGATCACTTCTTGACGGGTGTTGGTGCGAGTGGTGCTGCGGAACAGCGCCCCTAGAATTGGGATATCTCCTAAAATTGGCACTTTTGTCACAGCCGTTCGGTCTTGATCTTGAATAATCCCTGACAAAACCAGCGTTTGCCCATCTCGCACCCGAACCTGCCCAGAGGAAAGCCGTCGCACCGCCAGCAAGGTGATATCGAGCTGTGAATCCTGCACATCGGCCGAAAACGTACCCGCTGGAGCAGAGATGGTCGGCCCTACGGACAGGGTCACAAAGCCGTTGTCATCAATCCCTGCCACGTTAACACTCAAAACCAATCCAGCTGGGGTTCTTTCGACAGTCACGGTTTGAGTGCGTTCTGCCCCCGTTCCTGTTGTTTCAATCTCGAAATTGGTGACCACATCTTGGGTCAGCTGCACTTCAGCCGTTTCCCCTTCTTGAATTACTAGAGTCGGATCGGTCAAAATTTTGGCGTTACCACTGGTGACGGCAAAGCGCAGCTGAGCCAGGAAGTTGCGGGCAAAATTAAAGCCAGACCCCTGGAGATCGCCACCCGTGATCAAATTACCCAACGAGTCTACAGCTGTGCCAATGCCGATAGGGGTATCAGAACCAAAGTTGATCACCCCAACGCCATCATCTTGAATGATGCGAGTGTCGTCGAGGCCAAACGAGAAACTGGTAGAAGCTCGGTCAATGTTTGATAGGTTAACGTCGATCACACGGACATTGATCGCGACTTGGCGACGACGAATGTCAAGCTGTGTGAGTTGAGCTGAGGCAATTTCCAGCAGTTTGGGAGTGCCCACCAGCGTTACAGAGCGCGTGCGTTCGTCTCCAACGACCGATAATCCACGAAGAATAGGAGTTGAATCTTGATAGTCAACCCGCTGGGTTTCGATCGCAATTTCGGTCGTGGTCGAGACTTGGTTAATCCCTGAAGAGGTTCCAATTTCACCCCCTGTGACAGGCACAGCAACAGCTGTCGCAACCTGTCGTTCGCGGCTGACGGACGTCTCAGCTCCCAACCCCACCAAAAAATTGAGCGCCGTAGCAACGTCTACCTGGTTGAGGCGCAGGGTTCTCATTACAAGCGAGCGAGCTGAATTGGGTAGCCTGGTGCCAACAAAAATAGTCCGCCCATTCAGGTTGGCTTCTAGGCCACTAATCCGCAACACATAGTTGAAGACGTTTTGCACGGGTTCATTTTCGATATCCAGTGAAATGCGAGAGCCAGCGGCGGCGGCGGTCTCTTGAGCGGCAGCGGGATCGCCCCCCTCCGCCGCCTGTTGCTGATCAAGGTAGGCAATATTCAGCCCAGCGGCGCGAGCCAGCAATGACAGCACATCTCGGACTGGGGCATCCCGCAGCACCAATCGAGGCACCACCTCAGACGTACCCAGATCAATCACGGTTGGAGAGGCGTCGGTGGTGGCTACGGCAATGTCACCGACCGGGGGAGCGACAGCGCGGGGCAGCAGGGGCGGAGCTAGACTCGGTCTTGCAGCGGAGGGAGCAGAAGGAACGCCATTAATATTGACCCGTGGGTTGGGGACTAGCACCTGGGACGGTGGCACGCTGGGCAAAAGCGGGGGTGACGTCGCAGGGTTGGACGGCAACGGCGGTCTGTTGGGGGAGGCCGGCGGCAACTGCGCCGTTGGCCCACTGGTGCTGACGTTAAAGCTGATACTCGTATCGGTTTGGGCAACTTGACTCATGGGTGGAGCCGTTTCTCCCATCACCGTGACCCGAACGCTGTTCTCGTCCAGTTGGCTCACCATAATGGCGCTAATGCCAGGGACGGGGCTGTTTTGCAGAAAGCCATTCCCTTCAGGCAAGACGAGTTGGGCGTTGACAATGTCAGCAACGAGCGCATTGCCTCGATTGACGGTAAATACTTGGGGGCGATCGCCATTCCCGGTTTGGAGGACAACTTCAGCGCCATTAGCCGTTTGGTTAATCCGCACCCCCGTGATTTGAGTGGCGGCCGCATGAGCGGGCAGGGTCATCATCAACGCGATCGCACCGCCACCGATAATTTCGGTCAGACCAAGATGCGGTTTCACCATTCACTCCTCCTTCCAACTTTAAAACAGGCAAATCAAAGCAAACTGGTCAGTAGATTAATGAGAGTCTTGAGCCAAAGTCCCTGTGTCAAAACGTTTGCCAACATCCGTTGACGTAGTAGAACCAATCATCGTCGGCGATGCACCTAAATCAAAGCCCTAGGGCGCTGGCGTTACAGCGGGAGCGGTTGCAGGTGCTGTCGTTTCACCTGGGGCAGTACCGGGCGCTGGGGCAACCGCCTCACCTGTAGCCGGGTCTGCTGCTGCCGCAGGCGGAGCAGGCGAAGCGACGGGTGCAGGCATCAACGCCTGAATCTGAAAACTCGTCTTCAACCGAGGATCCACAGACCCGGTTGTGACGGGTCTGCCCTGGGCATTGAGCGTCAAGGTGGCGGGAGCGGCCAAGGTAGAGGTGAAGTTTCGCAGGACTAGCAATGGCTGAAGCCGCTCAATATTGCGAATGATGGACTGGGTTTGGGCAAAAGTCCCTTCCATCGACACATCATAAAGCTGCTGCCGCAATTTACCGTTAACGGCGACTCCCACGGAGCCATCGGTGACCAAATCGGCTGAACTGCCGTCAGCCGGTGGCTCACCCGACGAGACAAGGGTAAATTTAGAAAGCGTCGCACGCCTTTCAGCGTCTTCAATCCGGGCGTTTACCTGCTGAACTCGCTCGTTGACGTCAATCAGCAGCGTATCTAAGCCTTGCTCATCGGCAAACAGAGCCAACACGTCCGCTCTGAGCTTTTCAGCGTCCTGCAACTTAACTCGGGCAGCATCAATCTGCTGCTGCGCCTCGCCTTGATTCACCAGCTGCGCCTCTTTGGCCGCAATATCTGCCTCAAGCGCTCGATTCTCGTCCAATTTGGGAACAACCAGATTGACAAATAGATACCCTGCACCGGCCAGACCTAAGAGTGCCAATAAAATACCGTTGAAGCGTGGGGTCAGCCGAATCCCAAACACAACTGGATAATCTGGCTCGTCTAGCACCTGATTGCCCGGAATAAAATCTCCGCCCACTGTCATGGCTTAATCACTCCCAATTCTCGAAGGGCATCTACTCGGGCAGGTAACCCCACCGCTAATGTGTTTTTCATGTCTTGCAACAGCTCGGAAGCAGGACGCTTAGTTAAACCTGCCGAAATCGTATACTGCACAATCTTAGGCAACTCTACCTGGAGGGAGCGATCGCCCCTACCCACGAATTCAATCGTCGTCGGGTTATCAATCAACGTCACATCCACTAACCGCACATTGCGACCATCCAAAAACGGCGACTGTTGCAGCACCAGCACAAAGTCATTAGCATCCGAAAACGATTGACAATAGCCCGTTAGCTCAATAGTTGCTGGCGGCAGTTCTGGCTGTGCGGCAACAGCAGCAGGCTGATCTGGCGTAGTTGCCGGAGCTGGAGCCGCAGTCGGAGCAACGCCTGCCTTTTGAGTTAGGCCAGTGACCTGCACCCCAGCGGGTACCCGCCCCCGAAAGTCTTGCAGAATCGCAGACCAGGGCACAATCTTATCAAATACTCTGGCGAGTGCCTGGTTTTCTGAATCCAGTAGGCTAACTTGGGCATTAACGTTCTCTACCTCTTTCATCGCCTGTTGCAGCGTTGCCAACTGGCCATCTAGCTCCTGCTGACGAGCTAGCAACGACGCATTTTGAGACTGTAAAAAGAACCAAAGAACCCCGACCAACCCCGGTAACAGCGCTGCGATCGCCAACCCAATATAAAGCGGGCGAGGACTATCTCTACTTCCCCCGCGCGCTACCGCTGCCGCTTCAGTTTGGCGCTCGGCTCGATCATTTAAAAAATTAACATCTAAGCTATACATCTCACCATGCCTCCCGCAGTCCTAACCCCAGCACTACACCCAGCCCCGGTCGCTGCATGAGTGGAATATCTTGATCAACTTCCAACGACAGTGCGGCAATTGGATCGATCTGACTGGCGGGTAAACTGAGCCGCTGGGAGAAAAACTCATCAAGCTGCCCAATTGATCCACCAGGCCCGGCCAGCAGCAGCTGTGCCACCTCTAGGTTGTCGCCCTGATTTAAGTAGAAGTCAATTGATCGTCTCAGTTCATCTGCTAGCTCCCCCAACACCCGCAACATGGCAGCTGTGCCTGGATTTGTCCCCATTGCTTTGGGTGCTGCGCCCATACTATCCATCGGCGCAATCGGCACCGTCATGCCCTGTAACAGCTCAGTATTGCGCGATGGTGGCAAATTCATCGCCCGACTGAGAGCCGATTGAATTTGAAACGTTCCAATCGGCACCGTGCGCGAAAACTGAGGTACGCCATCCACAATAATTGAGATTTCGGTGCTTTCAAACTCAATGTCTACAATGGCAGCGGCTTCTTGGGGCGTAAACTGGCGGAGCTGTTCTCGAATCGTGCGAATCAGCGAGAAGCTGCTAATCTCTAGCACGTCTACATCTAACCCAGCCTGTTGAAAGGTCGTGAGATAGGAGTCGGTCACATCTTTACGCGTAGCAACCAGCAGCACCTGCACTTTTTCAATGCCGTCTTCATCCACAAAAAAGCCCAGCTTTTGATAATCGACGTCTGCTTCCTCACGGGGGAAGGGCAAGTACAGCCCAGCTTCCTGGTTTAAGACCATTTCCCGTAATTCTCGATCGTCTAACTCAGCTGGCACCGGAATAATCCGCGTCACTGTGTCTCGGCCTCCAGGGATAGCGGTAGCCGCATGCTTAATTTTCAACTTGCTTTCCGATAGCACAGACTGAATAATCTCTGCCATGGTGGCCGAGTCGATGATTTGCCCCTCCTGATAAACTCCTTCAGGGACTTCAGCAGATGCCAGCGTTGTGAGTTGAAAGCCCTGACCTTTCTTCTTGAGGCGAGCGACGTTAACGCGCTCAGGAGTAAGCTCTATTCCTACTCCTTTTGTTTTTTTGGCAAAGAACCCTTTGACGTTGCTAAACACAGTTTCGTGACCGAGTATGAGGGTAAACGTTGGGGAAAATCAGGAAGAGGGTAAAGCGAATGAGCCGCAAAAGGCAAACTACTAAGTAAAAATGCTAATGCATGGTACCCAATTTAATTCAGAATTCTGGCAATGACCACAAAGATCATCCAGCTGTAAAAATACATAGACTCTCAGGGAAAATTCTTTCGCGGCTCGGGGGCGATCGCATTACCTTGAATCAACCGATAGCCTAAGTCTGTTTTTTTTGAATCCTAAAGTTTTAGGTCAAAAACCCAGACCACTAAAACAAGCTACCCGCTCAGACTGGCTTAAGGATACGACAATAGCCAAGCAAATTAAATTTTTTATGGCGTTTCGTTCGCATCCCATCACTAGAGAGGCTGATTTTTGTGAAATGATTAGAGACCCCTTTAGCAATCCCTCAGAAAAATTTAGGCTCCTAGTTAAACATGCAGAATTTTATTAAAGACGAAGTTACTCACTTTACCAGCGATATTACACTCAATTTAGAAAAAAGAAACACTGGAATAAAACTTTATCACTGAGATTGCCCCTTTTTTTTCACCTTTAGTGCCCGATTCGGATAGAATGACCGGAAGCGCGGCAAGCCCCTGTCTTCAGACATGGGGAAGGATAGCGCGGCTGTGTAGCGAAGCGGAGCAGCCAATTAGCTTGACAATGCACGAACGAACTCCCTGATAACATCACTCAGACTTCTATTGTGTTTCTTGCAGTAGTCCCTCAAAATATCCATCTCATCTTTGGGAATCCGAACGTTCAACCTTTCCAACTTGTTAGCCATAAGTGCTACAATGTGAGTAATAAATACTTACAAGATACCATGCAAGTC
>CASBQX010000287.1 GCA_949127925.1 Synechococcales cyanobacterium PMM_0002 | reverse complement strand
TCGCCCCATGTTAAATCTATTAAAGACTTTTTGAGTTGTCGGCTGAATCTGACTAGTAGTTGCTATACCTAAGACAGCGCAGTTTTTTGACAGTGCAAACAACTTTTTTAGCGCTAGCTGGAACACTTTGCGGTGGCGGCGGCGGCCGTCGATTGATTGAATCAGCAGGTCGATCGGTTGGCCCAATGGGGTTGGCAAGGTTCCTATCGCTCCACTGAGATCGCCTGAGATCGCCTGAGTTCAGCGATCGCCCACCGAGGGTTTTGTGCTTCCCTGTTCTTGCCTTGTCAGTTGAGTCAATTCTCATTAGTCTGCATGGGCTTCAGACCAACTTTGGCTACCTCTAGCTCTATGGCGGGCGAGCTTTGCTGCCAGCATACGTCCGGGCTTAGAACCCGACTAGCTCACGCCAACCCTTGGCCTCACTATTATTTTTCGCTATTTAATCCGCTCTCATTACAATCATGACTCAGCAATTTGTCCAGATTGATCCGCTCGATAGTCCCTACCCTATTCCCTGGAGTTGGGTGCTCGCAACCCAGGCAGAACACGGTTCAGATCGTGCTTGGGTTACTCCCCAACGTTACTATTACCGAACGCAGGCACTGATTTCACCCGATGGCCAATATGCGGCCTATAGCAGGGTGCAAATGCAAGTTTCGCCAGACCTCGCTCATAGTCAAGTCAGCAGCACGCTGTTTGTCGAAAACTTGCGCACTCGTGATTTGCAAACGTTAGCGGCGACCTCTCCTTTCTCTAACAATCCGTTTGCCCCTAATGTTGAACCGACACAGGCGGGCATGGTCGCTATCGGCATCCCCGCTGCTTGGTCAGAAGCGAGCGATCGCCTGCTGTCACGGGAATTTGAGTCGTTGTTTGGCTCAGATATTGCCTCTGATTATGCGGTCGTCTGGGAGCGTCAATCTAGACAAGTGCTCACGTTAGCCCCGGCAGGAGTGCAGTACACCAACGCTGTTTTATTAGGCTGGAGTCAAGCCCACCCTGAACAAGCGTTATTTCGGGTTTGCAACTTGGGCGATCCAGATCCGCAGCTATGTTCAGTTGCTCTGTCGGGGCAGACCAAACTGGTGCCAAACGATCAGCCGATCAGCTTTGGGCGGGTCATGAATAACATTTGGGCAGGCCCTCAGGCACAATCCCAGGTCGCAAGCTAGGGGCAAGCTAAGGGCAAGCTAAAAACTTCCAGTCAGCAGGGTAAACGCTGTTTGCCCTGCTGGCTGGGATTTTTCATCCTTAAGGCGAGGGTGACGGATCGGGTGTGCCATACCAAGGGCTAACCTGAATCACGCCACTGGGGGTAAATACGACGCGAAACAGCCCCACAGGTTCTGGATTGGTTTGCTCTACGGGTTTGTACTGCAAGTCGGGGAGCGGGGTTTGGTTGGCGTAGTTTACCGCTGACTGGTTCATGTAGCGGAAGCCAAGAATGTCACCATTTTGAGCTGCCGATACTTGATAGAGCAAGTCTTCTGTAAAGTCGGTGGGCTGCGTCCAGGCTTCAGCCAGCTTGTCTCTCAGTTGGAGCTTCAAGGCGCTGAGTTGCGCTGGATCTGTAATCTCGGGCGTGGTATTTAGCGCACTGCTTAGCGTAGTGGGGCTAGGTGAACTAGCGTCTGTAGGGCTGGCTTCAGGGCTGGCTTCAGGGCTGGCTTCAGGGCTTGCTTCAGGGCTGGCTGGCTCAGCCGAAGGTGGCGTAACGGCAGCCGGGGATGTACCGGGAGGGCTAGCCGCCACGGGTGAAGAACTGGCGGGCGACGACTGAGTAGTCGGGTCGGATATGCTTTGAGGTCGGCGTTCGGGAATGGGGACAAAGAAGAGGGCGATCGCCGCTGCGGCTAAACTGGCTAACCCAACGGCGGCGGGCACCACCTGTTTCGTTATGGGTTCGTGCGTCATCGCATACCGCTTAGAAACGGGTGCTAGCTGAAGCGTTAAGTTGGGAACGGTTTGAGTGTCTGCAAACAGTTGGTCAATCGCGTCTACCAAGTCGAACAGTTGGCCTGTGCGCAAGTCCACTTCAACTGGAGGGGAGGCAACTCGTCGTCCTGCCACTTGGCTGCCATTCATCTCCAAAGAAGGCGCTTCAGACTGAACCGTCAGTCGATGCATATCGCTATCGACTCGCGCTAACGACACCAGGCCAAGCTTGCCCTCACGATTGTGGTGTGGATGGGGAACGCTGCTTAAAAATTCTTGTGCATAGCTGCTAACGGCGATCGCCAGATTTTCTAAAAAGTCTCGTCCGCCGCTTAAAACGGTTTCATGCCCCAAAAATTGGCACTCGGCATTAGTAACTACAGAGATCACTGGGCGAACACCCCCACTGGCAGCAGCACTGTCTGCTAGTCCTTCTACTGTCAGTTTGCAGTTAGGCAGGCTGTATTGACGTCGAATCGTCATGCTACTTCTCCATCAAACAGGCTAAACCATACCCGCTGTGCCCCGGCTGTACCCGTGCAAAACAGCAGCTGCCGGAGTAAATTGAGAGCCAAATCGTTGAGTTTATCATCGCTGCCGTACAGCATGACTGCTGCCCGCTTGGGGTTCATACGGGAACGAAAATGTGCCCGAAACCGCTCTAAATATTCCGCCAGCCGAAAATGGTGATCAAACGATAGCTCTTTCTCATTTAGCTGCTGTGCCGCTAGCAGTAATTGTCTCACCAATGCGGTTAGCCGCCGCGCTAGGCTACAGGCAATGAGTACCATGGCCTTGGCTTCAAGCTGAGTTAGCTCTCGGCGCTGGCTGCCATATCGCCGCAAAGGATTGGAACTACGTAACCGCCACAGAGCCACCCGGTTTTTGACTACACCTTGGAGTTCCAATTCTTTAGCGGTTGCTAGCAGGGCTTCCGAACCACCCAAATCCAGCGCTTCGATTGCCAGCAATAGCAGGTCAATCTGCACCCGCGCTCGACGTGGACAGCCATTGTCAGCGAATGGAATGTCGGGCAAGGTATCCAACAGAATGGGTGTAGGCGGATTGGGTGGACTTTGTACTTGCATTAACCCTCGTGCGGTGGTTCAGCAGAATTTTATATCAAAACGTGATTTGTCTGGCAATTTGTCTGGCAACTGGTAACGCCCTGTTTGGCTAGTGTGCCCGGTTTGAACCGAGAGAAATCAGCTTAGACCTCGACCTTGACCCCGCGCCAAAAGGCAATGTAGCCTTTGATATTATTGGCGGCATCCTTGGGCGTAGGATAGTACCAAGCGGCGTCTTTGTTGACTTGGCCATCGACTACAACGCTGTAGTAGCTGGCGCTGCCTTTCCAGGGGCAGGTGGTGTGGGTATCGCTGGGCTGAAAGTAGTCAGAATTAATCGCATCAGGGGGGAAGTATTGGTTGCCTTCCACCACGACGCAGCGATCGCTTTCGGCTAAGACAGCCCCGTTCCAGGTAGCTTTTGGCATAGAGTTAGGTTCCTTAAAGTAAACGCTTGACTATTCTAGCGCTTTGGGTTTTTCCAAAGATATCCAAATTTCTAGGAAAATATCTGTAGATTGGGTGCCAAACTAGAGCCAGAGTCGATCGTCTCTGCTGGTTTTGCGTGTAAACAGGTTAATCACAGCCAGCCGATTAAGGCCGATTAAATCGAAGCCAACAGGTTAATCACAGCTAATGTTCGTTTGGAGTTATGTCCATGAGTTTGTCTGCTCCTGCTACCCAATCGCGCCAGAGCGATCGCCCCTCTAATGGGTTAATTGACTACAGTTCTGCCCAGTCGGTGCCCGAGGTGATTGCCCGCTGTGCCCAGCATCCCCAGATCTCGACCGTGGCAGCCCTATACGATCCCCATGCCAAACCAGAGCTGACCATCACCTATGTCGAGCTGAATCAGTACATCCAGCAGTTTGCCGCAGGGCTACAGCAGTTGGGAGTGCAGGTGGGCGATCGCATTGCCCTGTTTGCCGACAACAGCCCCCGCTGGCTGATCACTGACTTAGGCATTTTGACAATCGGCGCAGTCGATGTCGTGCGGGGTGCCGATGCTGACCGCGATGAGCTGCTGTTCATTGCTGAAAATAGTGGCAGTACAGGGCTAGTGGTCGAGAATCTCAAGACACTGACAAAATTAGGCGATCGCATCCACAGCCTGCCCTTCCGGTTCGCTCTGCTGCTCTCAGACGAAGAACCGCCCGCCCACGAGTCGCTCAAAATCTTCAACTTCTCGCAGTTTATGCAAACAGCGGCAGGGCTGATCCCCACTCCAGTCACCCTCAGCGCCGATATGCTGGCGACGCTGCTGTACACCTCGGGCACCACCGGCAAGCCCAAGGGCGTCATGCTCACCCACGGCAATTTCATGCATCAGGTGACGACGTTTGGGGTGATCGTCAAGCCCCATCCCGGCGATCGCGCCCTCGGCATTCTCCCCACCTGGCACGCCTACGAACGCACCTGCGAATACTTCCTGTTGTCTCAGGGCTGTACCCAGGTTTACACCAACCTGCGCTACATCAAACAAGACCTGAAAAAATATCGACCCAACATCATGGTAGCCGTGCCGCGCCTGTGGGAATCTATCTATGAAGGGGTGCAAAAACAGTTCCGCGAACAGCCGCCAAACAAGCAAAAACTGATCAATTTCTTCATCGACAACAGCCTGCACTACATTGCCGCCAAACGCATTGTAGAAGGACTAAGCCTAGAAAACCCAACTCCCACTGCCGCCCAGCGGCTGGCCGCGATCGCTGAAATGATCTATCGCTGGGCAGGGCACCGGCTAGCCGAGCGGATTGTGTATGGCAAGGTGCGAGAGGCCACAGGCGGGCAGATTAGACAGGTGATTAGCGGCGGTGGCTCCCTGGCCAAGCACTTAGACGACTTCTTTGAAATTGCCGGGGTCGAAATCTTGGTGGGCTATGGCTTAACCGAAACCTCCCCCGTGCTCACCGTTCGTCGCCCCGGCATCAACCTGCGCGGGTCGGCAGGCGTACCCTTGCCTCAGACCGAGATTCGCATTGTCGATCTCGAAACCCGTCAGCTGTTACCCCATGGACAGCGTGGACTGGTGCTGGCTCGCGGTCCCCAAGTGATGCGGGGCTATTACGAAAAC
Organism: Synechococcales cyanobacterium PMM_0002; assembly: GCA_949127925.1. Lineage (GTDB taxonomy): Bacteria > Cyanobacteriota > Cyanobacteriia > Elainellales > Elainellaceae > CASBQJ01. The sequence goes on along the minus strand of CASBQX010000287.1, from coordinate 3,802 downwards.
CCAGAGGCAACCCGCAAGGCGATCGATCCCGAGGGCTGGTTTGACACGGGCGATTTGGGCATGATCATTGGGGATCAGCATCTGGTGCTGACGGGGCGCGCCAAAGATACAATTGTGCTGACTAACGGCGAGAACATTGAACCCCAGCCCATTGAGGACGCCTGCCTGCGCAGCATCTACATTGACCAAATTATCTTGGTCGGGCAAGATCAGCGATCGCTCGGAGCCTTAATTGTGCCCAATTTAGAGACATTAGAAAAATGGGCAGCCACCCAAAAATTGCAAATCTATTCTGCCGATGGCTCAGTAGACATGAGCCAAAAAGCCGTGCAAGACCTGTTCCGGCAAGAACTGACCCGCGAAGTGCAAAACCGTCCTAGCTACCGGGGCGACGATCGAATTGGGCCATTCCGGCTGCTGCTAGAGCAGTTTAGCGCCGACAACGGCATGATGACCCAAACCCTAAAAATCCGCCGACCTGTTGTGATGGATCGCTATCGCAGTATGATCGATGAGATGTTTGCCTGAGGCTGCTGTTATGTGAACTAACACAGTGCAGGCAATCGTTGTGTCGTTTCGCTCAAGGTCTCACCCCCTCCCCATGGATGCTTCCCAATCTCACTTGCTCCTCAAGCGCGCTGTCAATATTAAAGTCATTGTTACTTCCCGCTGGAAGGAAGAAGTGCAGCAGCAGCTTCAAGCCCAAATTAATCAGCTAGATACTCAGCTCCAGCAGATCGAAGCGCAGGGTCAGCGGATGGTATCCGAGGTGCAAAAGCAAATTATCACCGGGAGTGATATGGCGATCGCCCAGCAAGCTGGCGATATTCAAATGCAGGTCAACCAAAAAAAGACCGAATTGTTAGAACGTAAAAACCAAATTTTGCAACAGCTCCAGCAGGTGCAGCTGCTGAATATGGACGAAGAAGTCGCCCAAGGGCAAATCGAAGGATTCTTTCGAGTTGAAGTGGGTGACAATATGATCCGCAAAATGCAAGTTGAAGTCCTGCTACGCGATGGCATCGTCGAAGAAATTCGCGGTGAGCTATGAGGCGATCGCAGTTCCATCATTCAGGCTGCCATCTCAAGGTTTTAGCGCGTTCAACGTTTAGAACCTTTCAAACTAATGTCTGAACTATATCTAGGGCTGACATGTAGAGCCAATCCGCTCCTGTCAGCCCTATTCTTCTCTAGCCGTTTCTCATCGCTGCTGTCTTACAAATACGACTGATGGATTTGGCATCTTAAAAGGCGAGGCAGAGCGCTGTCTCGTTCTCCAGCGCTCAGCCATGATGCATTTTTAACAGAAAGAATTTAGAATTCTGAATATAGTCCGTGCAGTTTACAAAGAATAAAGAAATCTTTTTATTTTTTAGACCAGCTTTACCAGCTCTTCATAAAAACCACCTAACCTATTGTCTTAATGATGCCTCGGATCCTGGTCATTGATGATGACTCTGCAATTTCAGAACTGGTTGCTGTCAACCTAGAGATGGCTGGCTACAACGTGAATCAGGCACCCGATGGGATTAAAGGGCAAGCCATGGCGCTTCAGCTATTACCTGATTTGATCATGTTAGATCTAATGCTGCCAAAGGTGGATGGGTTTACCGTTTGCCAGCGCTTGCGCCGCAATGAACGCACCGCCGACATTCCGGTACTGATATTGACGGCACTCAGTCAAACTCAAGACAAGGTGGAAGGGTTTAATGCCGGGGCCGATGACTATTTAACTAAGCCGTTTGAAGTAGAAGAAATGCTGGCACGGGTACGAGCATTGCTGCGCCGCACCGATCGCATTCCTCAGGCGGCTAAGCATAGTGAAATTCTCAATTACGGGCCGCTTACTCTGGTACCTGAACGGCTAGAAGCTATCTGGTTTGACCAGACGGTAAAGCTAACCCATTTAGAATTTGAATTGCTTCATTGCTTGCTTCAGCGCCATGGTCAAACGGTATCGCCGAGTGACATCTTAAAAGAAGTCTGGGGCTACGATCCCGATGATGATATCGAAACCATTCGGGTGCATGTTCGACATCTACGCACTAAGCTGGAACCCGATCCCCGCCATCCTCGTTATATCAAAACGGTGTATGGAGCTGGCTATTGTCTAGAGCTACCTGCCGTTGTGCAAGACGACAGTTTGCAAGCTCAACGAGGTGCTTAAGCCTTAGCAGCGCTCTGCTTATAGCCGCCATACAGATTAGGACGTAAGCTAATGCCTCCCGCGCGAGTGCCACCGATGGCAAAACCTTACAGTTACGACCGGAGCTGCAAAGTCATGGCAGCGATTGCACAGGATGGGATGAAACGCTGTGAAGCCAGCACGGTCTTTCAGATCAGTCGCAATACCATCAACTATCCTGCGACTTGGGCAAAACTGGTCATTGACAATGCCACCTTTCACAAAGGGGGTCGGCTGGAGTCCTTGGTGCAAGCAGCGGGCTGTGAAATCCAGGGCGATCGCATCCGTTTCTTCACAATTTGCGAGCAGGTGCAGAGGTCTGAGACAAAACCTTAGTGATGTAGTGATCATTCCACCCGGCCTCAGGGCAAACGCATCTTATCCGAGCAAGACCTTGAGCAAGTAGTCTTCATCCCACCCTGCCCGCAGGCGCTTGTTCTTGATGCCGAGTTTTGCAGTGGTCTCTTGAGTCAGTAAGTTGAGGGCAATGTGCCGCACCACCGCCAGATTTTCGGGCGCGTGGTCTTTGCGAATGCGGCAAGTATCTTCGAGAAACGCTAAGTCTAAAACCCAGTGGAGCGAGTTTTCTACTTGCCAATGACTGCGAACGGCTTGTCCAAGGCGACGGGCATCACTGGTTAAACTGCTGATGTAGTAGCGAGTCTCGTGTTCAATCTTGCCGTTAATACGTCGTTCTGACTGCACCATGGCGATGCTTGTGAACTTCGCCCATTTCTCCGCATTCATCAAGAATTCCACTTGCCCCATTGTCCAGCAGCGGCGAATCTCAATGCGTCCATGTCCTTTGTCTACAGTCTGGTCAAAGTCATGCTCAATGCCCGTAAAGCCAGAAGCTTGAGCCTGAGCAAAGATTTGTTGGACATCCTCAAACAGATTGCCCTGATTGTTTTTGAGCGCCAAGATATAATCTCCCTCTTGCTGAACAATCAGTTGAGCAATCGCCGTTTGAGTTCCCATTGCGTCAATCGTGACAATACAGTCTTTGACCTCCAGCAATCTGATACCAAATCGTTTCTAGAAGCGTAACTTTCAAATCCAATATCCCAGAAATTTAGGGAGGTTAAGCGTTTTAAAGTTACGGTTTGGGATGCAAATTGGTATGAGCAATCGGGGGATGGCAGTAATTTCATTGGATTTCTCATTTACCTTGCATTGCCCCAGCACTAGGCGGTTTTCGGTTGCCCAAGCACTCACCATGTGGATAGCCCCTTTGCCATCGGCACTATCGTAGGACTGGCGCGGCGTTTTGCCATCAATGGCAATCACCTCTCCCTCGCTGAGGCGAACCAGAGACCGCACCCACTCTAGAAAGCATTGCTGAAACTGTTCGGGGTTCAACCGGGCAAATAGACGGGCAATGGTATCGTGAGACGGAATCCCATTGGGTAACTCTAATATCCGCTTGAGCCACTTCAACGATACCTGTCTAGGTGTTAAATCCAGGCGAGAGAATATATTTCATCGGGGTCTAATTCGCCCAGAATCGTTATAAAAAGAGCTTTTCAGGACTTTCCAGTCTGAGCCAAACAGGATAGAGTGCAAGAGTTGTCTAGTCCATCGCTGAGGTTTTGCGCATGTTAGCCCCCATTTTTGATG
>CASBQX010000286.1 GCA_949127925.1 Synechococcales cyanobacterium PMM_0002 | reverse complement strand
GTCAGGAATGGCGCGGGGGATGCTACGACTGGCCTTAAATAGCCACTCCTGGTTACCAAACGTCAAGTCACCGACCAGCCAGGGGTCGAGTAATATCCGCTGACCCTCCAGTTCAATTAGCCAGGAGTTATTGTCTAACCAGGTTAAATACATACAGTCAAATATATCCAGGCAAACACATCCAGCCAGTTCAAAGATGACTCAAACGCTGTGAACCTAGAGCGCTTCGCCTTTGACCCGAGATTTAGCGCGGGCGGCGCTCTTTTTCAGCGCGTCTAGCCGCAATTCATACTTCTTGCGCTGAGCCTTTTTAGGGGATTGCTCAATCAAAATTTTGAGGGCGCTGCCCAGACTTTTGTAGGCATTGGGCAAGGTGTAACCAAACCGGGTGGCTAGGGCGATCGCCTTCTCATCCGCCTCAACGGCATCTTTCAAGGTTTTCTCGCCGTTGTTGCGCTTAAACAGCCGCCAGCCCGACACGCCGCACAGACCCAACGCCAACAGCAGCAACAGCCCATCCTGCACCCAAAGTTCTCCGACTGCACCGCCTAACCCAATGGCGAGAGCGGCCATTTCCCAGCCGTCTTTGGGAATGGTGTCATTTTGCACCCGAGCGACTTCGTGCCAAAACATTAAATTGCGCTGATCTAGCGCCAGAGCTTCCCATTTCACCAGGTCAATCTGCACTTCGACCTGGTCTTTGCCAATTTCTTCACTGGTAATTAGGGGTGGGTTCACGCCTGGAGATGCCTCTACGGTGACCCAGCTTCTCAGCTCGGGAGGAAGTAGAGACTTCAACCGACGCAGTTCACTCAAATCGGCTCTAGCAGAAGACGCAGCGTAGGATGTCATATCGGGTTGCCCTAGCAAATCACAATAAAAATATACATTTCTTCAGGAGTATAGCGATTTTTTGAGCAGGCCACAGAGTCCGCTCCACTCCTAGTTGGGGTCAAGTCAGCAGATGGGAGTCAAGTCACCTCAAGCTACTTAGGAATGAGAATTAAATAACTCCGCCGTTCTTTGGTAGGGGCGAACGGCCGTTCGCCCTTACTTATCTGCTTACCTATAGTTATATCTTAGCGGGCAAGGTCAGCGAGTGATGGTAGCAAAGCAGCCGCAACCTGTGATTTACCTAACGATGCATGGATTTTTTAGCTTGGCTAGAAACGCTGATGCGATCGCCCAATTGTCTGAGGGTGCGCGCCAACTCCATGTCCGTTTCTTTCAGTTGCGTAATTTTTTGGCAGCTATGCAGCACTGTGGTGTGGTCTTTACCGCCAAACACTTCGCCAATTTTGGGCAGGCTTAAGTCGGTGTGTTTCCGCATCAGAAACATCCCCACCTGGCGCGCTACGCTAATTTCGCGACGGCGAGAGCTGCTCTTGAGGTCTTCAATTGGTATGCCAAACTGCTCCGATACCACTAGCATCACCGCTTCTGGCGACGCCTCTACCTGGTCGGCAGGCGGATTGAGCACAGGCGCAATATTTTCGACCGTCATCGGTAATCCCGAAATTGAAACATAGGCCACCGCTCGAATCAACGCCCCTTCCAACTCCCGAATGTTAGAGGTGTAGCTAGAAGCAATGTACTCAATCACCTCGCGGGGCAAACGCATGTTCTCATATTCTGCCTTTTTCTGTAAAATCGCCATCCGCGTTTCGAGGTCTGGCGACTGAATGTCGGAAATTAGCCCCATCGAAAACCGCGAACACAGTCGCTCTTGCAGGCGAGGAATTTGATTGGGGGGGCGATCGGAGGCGATTACCACCTGTTTGCCCGCTTCGTGCAACGTATTGAACGTGTGGAAAAATTCTTCTTGAGTATATTCTTTGCCTTCAATAAATTGAATATCGTCCACTAACAGCACATCTACCGCCCGGTATAGCTCCCGGAAGCTTTGCATACTGTCTTTGCGAATGGCCGTAATCAAATCATTGGTGAACTGTTCGCTGGAGACATAGAACACACGGGCATTGGGATCGATCTCCAGGCGATAGTGCCCGATCGCCTGCATCAGATGGGTTTTGCCCAATCCAACGCCGCCACACAAAAACAAAGGATTAAATTCTCGGCCAGGAGACTCGGCCACTGCCAAAGAGGCGGCGTGCGCCATCCGGTTGTTGGAACCTACCACAAAGCGAGAGAAGACATACTTCGGGTTCAAATCGCTCAGCTTGGGGGGACGAGGCGTTCCGACTGGCTCCACAGGCACCTCAGCCGGTAATGGCCACACTTCATGGGTTTCGGGCGAGCCGTATAGCTCTGCGCCCTGCCGCACCGTAATGTGTACCTCAATCGGGTGTTCCAAAATTTCTTGCACTACCTCTGTAATGGTTTTGAGGTAGTACTTTTGCAGCCAATTGCGCGCAAATAGGTTAGGCGTACAAATGACCAAACAGGTTTCGTTTAACTGTTCGGCCGTAGCAGATTTAATCCATGTTTCAAAGGTGGGACGGCTCAATTGCAGCTGTAGCCGATCGAGTACCTGACTCCAGAAGTGTTCAAGTCCAACTTCTACGGTCATCTTTTCCCCCAGGTGATTTGCCTAAAATAGACGGATACAAGCCCAAATTGAGACAGCGAATCGGCGGCATCACCGCGATTGACGTACTTAGATAATTAGGCTGCAACCTCGTGGTCGCAGATCGAAGGCAGGAATTTCGCTATCGAACTCCTAGCCTTGCTCTGCACCTCAATACAGTTTAACCAGACTACTAGATGTAGCGTATTAGGTACTATACAAATTCTACATATGGTGCTTTACACCGAAAATTTTGATATTTATAAGGTTGGTCTTAGTAGTGTAACCGCCTTATTTGATTTTTGCCGTATGAGATTTCTGGCAATTCGTCCCCAAGCTCTCGGACGTCATATTTTAGACAGATGATCGGTTTGAAACGCACGCTGACCCTTACTTTGAAGTCTGAATCTAAGTCTTAATCTACCCGTTCTAGCTGCCAGAGAATTTGATTTCCTTCGCGGCGTACCCTAGATACGACCCAATTTCGCCAAACCCAATGATCACCTCGGCTGGTGACAGCACTCGCATTCACATCCATCAAGTCGGCCAGCTCGGCGCTGGTAATCAGATAGCCATGACTGGCAATGGCGTCTGCCATTTGAAGGGTTTCGACCGTGTAGCGCAACTGCGTCACACGCACCTCTCGGGGCAGAGTATCTGAATTTTCGAAGATGGGCTGAGGTGAAGAATCTACCATAATCTACTGGAAGACTGCAAACATCTGGTCTGATTTGGGTTGCGGTACAGGTATTCTAGGAGCTATTTGAGGTGCGGGGCAGGGTGACGGCATCACGGTTGCCGCAGGGCAGGAATTCTGCCCTGTGAGAAGGCGCGGGCGATCGCGTCACAGCGTTCGTTCCCTTCGTTGCCAGCGTGGCCACGGACATACGTCCAGGTGACATGACGCGCATTGAGTCGATCGATGGTTTGCCATAGCTCTTGGTTGAGCACGGCCTTCCCGGTTGAGGCAATCCAGCCTTTTTTCTTCCAGCCATGAATCCATTTGGTGATGCCGTTAATCACGTATTGACTATCGGTATAAAGGGTGATGGGTTCTTTTTGCCCCGAGGATAGCAAAAATTCTAGGGCGGCGATCGCAGCCTGCATTTCCATCCGGTTGTTGGTGGTCTGGCGATCGCCGCCGCCAATTTCTTGGACGGTGCCATCGATAAAATAGACGGCTACGCCCCACCCGCCGGGTCCTGGGTTGCCGGAACACGCGCCGTCAGTGTAGATCGATTGGATTTTGGTGGGAAGGGGCATGGGAAGGATGAGGGATGAAGGATGAAGGATGAAGTGGGGTTAGGCGGTGTGTGACTTGGTTTGACCTGATTTGATGTAAAAATAGCGTTCTAGAAACGCATCGCTGCATTTGAACTGTTGCAGAGTATACAGCAGATCGTTTTGGCGTACAGCGGGTAGCAAGCCTTGAATGGCAGAGATTTGCTCAATGGGTGACATTTCGCTCAAGGCTTGATTGATGATATTGAGGTAGATTTCTTCTGCTTTGGGGGTGAGGGAGATGTCGGCACTGAAGTAGGCGCGCAGGTCTTTTAAGCCTTCGACTAAGTCTGCGGTGGGCTGGCTCAGCTCGGCTTCTAGCTGGCGGAGAAATCGGGCGGTGCGTCGGGTTTCTTGGGCGGCAATGAGCTTGAACCCTAATAGGATTAGGCGGTCGTAGATACTTTTAATATCGATGGTTAAAAAGACGGTTTCGGTACGAGAATTGAGGAAGGCGATGAAACCAAACCCAGCGCCGATCGCCTGCAAAAATAAGGCAGCATTGATCGGTGGATATTGGGTAAACAGATCGGTGATCCAGACTAAAAATACGCCTGCTGGAAATAACACCTGAATCACAATCCACACCCAAAAGCTAGGGCTTTTCAATGGCTTGAATAACAACAGCCCTCGACAGGTTTCGTCGAGTTTCTCAAACGCATTCGGTAAATTGAAAATACCTGCTACTAGGGCTGCACTGCCCAAAAGCAGCCAATACATGGTTGTCATATGGCTATGGAGTTGTCGTCACCAGATTCGCTCCTGACGTCGTCCGACAATTAAGGCCGGGTGCAGACAAAAGTGACCTTTGGAGGTGATGGTCAAGTAAGTGTCGAGGTCAATTGCGGCGGCTCTGTGCTGCTCACCCCGTAGCATGGGAAAGATGTTGTACAATACGCCGCCTGTGCTGCTGTCAATATAGCCTGCTTGCCAGAGCGCTTGGGCGATCGCCTGCACATGTTCTTGCGGTAGATCGAGCTGGTGGACGAGATGGCGAATGGTCAGGGCTTGCTGTTCTAAGGCTTTGAGTAGGGCGATCGCCTGAGCGTGGGAAATGGCGATCGCCCGCTGGAGGGCACTGATAAACACCAGCGCGTCGCCCGAGGCATGGAGGGAGTTGCCCTGGGCTTTGAGCCGCTGAAGCAGTGCTTCAGCCGCAGCCCGACAGTCATCGCTTTGCAGAATTGAGCGGGCGATCGCATCCCAGGTAATGGCCGTGCTGTCGGCGGCTCCGGCTCCCATTAAGGCTCTAGCCCGCGATTGAGTGTCGTACTGTTGCTCTAGCCGTTCGTGTTCGGCGAGATAAAGGTTGGTTAAGCCAGCATGAGACCTAACCAATGCTGGCACTCGGTCTGCCACCCCAGGTTGCTCAGCTGTCCAGGCTTGGCTGAGCAGATGTTGCTGTTGCTGCAAGTTTTCTGGCAGCGGGGGGGGCAGCTGAATTAGTGCCAATACAACGGCTTGCAAGGCAATAGTATCGGAAGGCACCATGGGAAATTATCAATACTGAATTGATCAAG
>CASBQX010000285.1 GCA_949127925.1 Synechococcales cyanobacterium PMM_0002 | reverse complement strand
GTGAGGGACTTGTTGCACCTGTAAACACGGATAGCGTGATGACTTGGGCGTCTAGCAGGCGGCTCTGGTGGGGTGGGGTGCCCGTGCCGGGGTTGACGGGGAAGGCGGGGAAGCAGGCGGCGCTGAGGCTGAGGCGCAGGGCATGGCCTTGGGGGATGCAGATGCAGCTTGGTTGGAGCGCGATCGCCCAAGGCTGAGTAGGGATCGACAGGGAAAGTTCGGCATCTGTAGCAGGCGCTAGAGAACTATCTGAATCAGGAAGATTAGGATTAACCCGTAAATAGCCCTGCGAAAAATTAAACACGCCACCGTCTGGATTGACGGTGGATAAGGTGGCGCAGAGGTCAAAGCTGGGAGTGTTGGCGGTACAAGCGAGTTCGACCGCGATCGCCCCAGCCAAATGCAGATCGGTGGCTAGTGGAGCAGTCGTGTAGGTGAGAATGTCGGTGCGGCAGTCGAGGGCAACCCGGTTGAAGCTGCCAGCAGGGGCGGTGGCATGTCCACCTTGGGCAGGTACAGGTCGCCAGGGATCGTGAACCAGGATGTCGGGAGCTGGGGGGCGATCGCGACTGGTTTCTGCGCCGCAGAGGTCTTGCCCGCTAGTGGGGGGCTGGAGGGTGCCATCTTGGTCACTCATGGCCGCTAATCCAGTGCTAGCCAACCCAAAGGACTGCTGACAGGTGGAAGGAAAACGCTCGAATTTGCGCCAGCGATCGCGTCCCATTTCAAAAAGGCAAATGGACGGCTGATGAATTAACCCGGTGTCGATACCTTTGAGGAAATGGTCAAACCAGCGGATTTGTAGGGCGTCTATGGGAGAATTGGCAGCAGCTCCAAAATCTACTGCCCCGGCATAGCGCCCCCAGGGCAGGTGCGCCCACGGTCCCACCCACAGATGTTGGGGAAACTGGCTGCGGACAGCCATGTCGTCATATAGCTTGAGGGTGCCGCGCAGAAAGGGATCAAACCAGCCGCCAATGTGCAGCATGGGTAAGTCTACGAGGGACAACTGGGTGTGGGGCGATCGCTGCCAATAATCGGCACTGGAGTCTGAATGGATCAGCCAGTCATGGTAGAAAGAATCGGGCGCGAGGCGTTCTAGTAGGTCGGAACGGGGGCAAACGGGATCTGGCAAACTGGGGGCACGCGCGGCTTGGTACAACACCCGGTAGGCGTCTAAATCGCCCCGGCGGCGAGCAGTTTCGGCGGCGAGTTGCGCTGCCCAGCCGAAGTTGAGCTGGTAGCAAAAGGCTCCCCCTTCATAGGCCCAGTCGGCATACAGGTCGTAGGCGACCATGCTAGGGCAAATGGTTTTCAGGGCTGGAGGTTGGGCAATGGCGGCATAAAGCTGGGTCATCCCCTGATATGAGAAGCCATACATCCCCACTTGACCCGAACTGCGCGGCAGCTGAGCCGCCCAAGCGACGCTATCGTAGCCATCGTTAATTTCGTGGGCAAATAGGTCAAACTCGCCCTCAGACGTGCCTCGTCCTCGCACGTCTTGAATCACCACAATATAGCCGTGCGCTGCATACCAACTGGGGTGAGCATAGACCACTGTGGAGGCGATCGCCCGACCATAGGGCTGCCGCATTAACAGTACCGGGAACTCTCCGACAGCATCGGGGCAGTAGAGGTCGGCATCGAGTCGCACCCCATCACGGGTCTGCATCGAACCTGTTGCTTTAGGTAATACAGGTAATACTTTGTAAGGTAATCCTTCGTGAAGCAATATGCTCTTGGGCAAACCGTCACCCCATGCCATCATTGTCTTTACCATAGGCTTGCCATGCTAACTCGACCAGTCCGGTCACAATTGCCGCCGCGACTACGGCATTACCCTTGCGGCCTTCAATCCGAATATGAGGCACCAACGACTCTTTTAAGCGCTCGATCGCCACATCCACCCCCACAAACCCAGCCGGGGTGCCAATAATCAACGCAGGTTTTATTTCCTCTGCTTCAATTAAATCCACCAAGCTAGTCAGCGCCGTTTGCGCCTCCCCCACTACAAAAATCCCTTCTGGGTAGCGCCGTGCCAGTGTTTCAATCCCCCACGATGCGCGTGTTTTCTTGCGTTGAGGCCGGGTTAGCGCATCCATACTGCAATACACGGGGTTAGAAAACGTGCTTTGAATGATCGGGGTGATCCCGACTTGCACCATCGGCACATCGACAATGATAGTGCTGCGAGCGGCCAAAGCAGCGGCTCCGGCTTGCAGTGCCTGTTCAGAAAACCGAATTAAAGACTTGTACTCAAAATCTGCGGTGGCGTAAACCACCCGTCGCACAATCTCGTACTCTGCCGGAGAGAAGGCATGCTCCCCGATTTCACGATCAATAATTCTGAGACTTTGAGCGTCTGTTATGTGCCACTCCATACCCTACCCCAGCCTTGTCCCGTAGTAGAAATCTTGAATGGCTGATTGAATTGCAACCAGATTTCCTGAAGATTCCATTGAACCTTAACACTGACCTTAAATAGTGGCACATTTAGGGGATGCATTTTCGAGGCAAGCACCGGGCTAAAACCCCAACCTTGAGTGTAGGGTTAAAAAAAATGGGATTGGGAAATCTAGTTTCCTCATCCCATCCTACGTTTGCAGGTCACAATAATCTTCAAGCCTGAAGTAAGTTTCGCTAAGGATTATGGATTTAATCAGATCGGGAATTTGATTGCTGGTAGGGGCGAACGGCCGTTCGCCCCTACCGAAGAATGGCGGAGTTATTTAATTCTCATTCCTAAGTTTCAGAGGCGGAGGATTTAATAAACATCGGGGAGAGGTAGGCGACTAGAGCACCCATGGCAAATCCAGCTATGTTACGAATCAGCGGTAACCACTCTGCTGTGCGTGTAACCACAGGAGCAATGCCAAAAGCAATAAATAAAATACCCCAGAGCGGTGAGAATAAGAGTGCCCACTGCCATGCAACCACCTGTCCAGGCTTTTGAGGCTGAGCCGCAAAACCGCAGATAATGCCACCAATTACGGACGTAATTAAGGTGAGAATCCATTGTTCGCGCGGGAGACCGGGCACCACATTGCACCCACCTCGGCGCAAACAGGTTTCAACCGAACTTAGCGCTTCAATAATAGAGCTGCCTTCGCCGTTGTCGCGGACAAAAAACTGGTTGCCATAGCGAGTTTGCAGCTCAATCCAAAAGGTGCGCGGTAAAAACTCATAAAAGGCGTCGCCCACGCTGAAGTTGAGCAAATTGCCGCCACGCGGATCGGCAACTAACAAAACGCTCTTGTCGTCTAGACCCCAAAATGCTTTAACGGCTCGACCAGGCGTGCGATCAAACTGAGTGAGAACCCGCAGCTTCCAGCCAGTCTCAGACTCAAAGGCATTGAGATGCTGATCGAGGGCTTCCTGCTGAGTGGCAGTCAACGAATCGGCCAAGTCGATGATGTTGGTGGGCGCACTGGGCAGTAAGTCGGGGTTGTCGTATGCCTGAGCTGTCGGGGCGATCGCCCAAGTCAGCATCACTAGAGAGAGCACCGTTAGGCAACCAAATAATCTGTTGAATAGTGACCGGAGCATGGGCAAAACCGAACAACCTTATGATGACTATAGCTGCTGACAAAGCTTAAGGAAATGTAGGCGTAGTTAACATTTCTTCACTCTATTCTAAGGTGCTTCTGGGAAAAAGAGTTATTTTGCGATGAACAGGTTTCGATGAACAGGTTTGCGATCCCCATCTGTTGCGCTTCCCACCTACAGATCATCTTCAGGCATGGGCTGAGGCAGCTCAAGTTTGCCAGACGAATTGACTGGTGGCTGGGTAAACTGTTCGCCGGTGTCTGCATATCTAGCCGATGAAGCGTCCTCGTCTCGATAGCGAGACTGGCTTGGGAGCGCCGCTGCTGCTACATTTTCTGCTAATTCTGCTTCTGATTCAGCCCCATAGGTTTCAGCCGTATGGTTTAGGTAATGAGCAGCCTCAAAGTCTGTGCTTGAAGTCGAACGATCGGATAGGCGATCGCTCGTCCGCTTAGGTGGAGAAGCTTGCGTGAAGCTTTGCCATGCCGCACGCACCCCAACCATGACGTTGCGGGTGGTTTTTTGCACCTTTTTAGCTTGCTGCCGCACGCCCAACAGGCTTTGATCTACCTGCTTCACTACTCGTCCAGCGCTCTGAACACTTTGCCCCACATCGTCGGTTAAATCGGTTAGCTCTAAACCCGTGAGGCGAATCGACTCCAATGTTGGAGGTAATTCACGGCTGAGGGTATCGAACAGCTTTTCGGCACTCCGAGCCGCCCGTCCCAGCTCGCGCAAGGTGGGCAACAGCGCTACCAAAACCGCCGTCAACGAAACGGCGACCAGCAAAACCGATAGACCTAGCCAAAATAAAGGATCAACCACGGTGCGCTACGTCAATCTAGAATCGGGCGGGGCAGGGCGGCTCTCGGTCGGAAGGCGGCTTTCAATCGGTGCAGAAACTTGCCGATCTCGCTGGGTCGCTTCTACGCCAATGGCGATCGCATCTCGTAATCTGGCCAGCGTGCCATCCCAGTTGCGCAAGGCAGAACCCGAGAGGCGATCGGCCTGCATTTGAACACTGCTCGACAAATCTTCCGCCAGTTCAGGCAGCGCATCCGCCGATTTTTTCAACAGATGGCGGGTTTCACGGCCTGAACGAGGCGCGATCAGCAGCCCTGTCACCGCTCCGACGGCAGCTCCAATTACAATTCCCGCCAAAAACGATCCAGCCGATCCAGAACGATTGTCTGACATGATTCAGTCCTAAATGTCCTTGTACAACCAGTTTATGCAATCCACTTGTAATGCCCTGCGACCCATGAGCCTAGACAGCGATGACCCATGCTTGTGAACTACTCATGCTCGTTTGTCTGTAACGAGTGTACCGATCCTGCCCTGTAAACGACACCATGTCCACGATCGCGTGCTCTATCCCTATTCTCTATTGCAATGTTGCTAACGTGTGGGTAGATGTTGGTGTAGGCAGAGGTCGGCGTGAGTAGAGGCTACCCTCGCTTAACTCTGCTGCGTTTTGGTGATCGCCGCTGACTGGGGATCTGACTTGGGATCTGCCGCCAGAGTAATTGCCCTAGCTGCAACAGCTCCGCTACGCGCTGTAGCTGCTGAAGTTGGGGTTCCAGCTGCTGCACCTGCTGGCGCAGCTCGTAGATGCCTATCTGCCCTCGACTAATAGAATTGGGTGCCCCTTGCAAGACCCGATGTGTCTTTTGCTCTGCCGACGTGAGCACATCTGCCACCCGAGCCAATGTCCGCCGCAGCGTCCAGACCTGCCACGCCGCCATTAAACAAAGTGCCGCTAGCAGAAAGTTAAACAGGAGGACGAAGGTGAGCATGACGGAGTTTGGAAATTAGTGTACAGAAATAGAAACCCCAAGTTTGGTCGAGATTAGAATTTAAGACCAAAAAGGCGAGGTGGAGGTAGAATCGGCTGTCCCGACATGCATGACAAATAGACTCCAGAACAGCAGGTACAAAGACTGGGTCGGATGTCTAACCCTGGTCTTTAAGGCAACAGGTAAACTTTAAGCGAAAAGCAGCGCTAACATTGGGTTAATCATACCTACAGACCCATGCTTAACGCCCGCTAGTTTTGGTTCGGCCATGGACTCAATCCTGGTTATGAGCGTTAAACCCGCTATGATTTAGCCCTATGGTGAACACTTCAGCTTCTAGCATGCTCTATGTCAACCCCGCTGTCGGTCGAGACGATGCCACAGGCAGTCAGGCC
>CASBQX010000284.1 GCA_949127925.1 Synechococcales cyanobacterium PMM_0002 | reverse complement strand
GTGAGGGACGAGGTGTGAAGAATCAAACCCAATTCATCCCTCATCCTTCCTCCTTCATCCTTACCTTCATCCTTCCTCCTTCATCCTTTCCACTTGACCTTGGGTAGAATCTCGGTTTGGTCAACCCGGTCTTTGTACTTCAGCGCAAAGTTAAGCAATGAGTCGATCAACGAGTCAGACAGAAAATGCGGCTCCAATCCAAGGCTGAGCAGGTTTGTGTTCTTGGCATTGAAGTAATGCTCTTCTTTTTCAATGCGGGGGTTTTCGATGTGGTTGATATCTACCTTTAAGCCCAGTGCCGATCCTGCTTTTTGTACCATGTTGGCAATATCACCGACGCTGAATAGCTCGGTGAACTGGTTGAACACACGGAACTCGCCTGGAGCCGCTGGGGTGGCGATCGCCAATTCTACGCAGCGCACGGTATCGCGAATGTCTAAGAAGCCCCGCGTTTGACCACCTTGCCCGTAAATCGTTAGGGGATGGGCGATCGCGGCCTGAATACAGAAGCGGTTCAGCGCTGTGCCAAATACCCCGTCATAGTCGAGGCGGTTGATCAGCAGCTCATCCATTCCCGTTTCTTCCGTCAGCACCCCATAGACAATGCCCTGGTTGAGGTCGGTGGCGCGCAAGCCCCAAATCCGGCAGGCGAAATGAATATTGTGGGAGTCGTGTACCTTGCTGAGGTGGTAGTACGAACCGGGCTGTTTGGGATAGGGCAGCGTATCTTTGCGCCCGTTGTGCTCAATGGTGATGTATCCTTCTTCGATGTCGATATTGGGGGTGCCATATTCGCCCATCGTGCCCAGTTTGACTAGGTGGCAATCCGGGAAATGCTCGTGCATGACATAGAGCAAATTGAGCGTGCCTACCACGTTGTTTACCTGAGTCAACACCGCGTGTTCCCGGTCAATCATGGAGAAAGGAGCAGACCGCTGTTCGCCAAAGTGGACTACAGAATCGGGCTTAAACTGGAGCATCGCCTTTTCCAAAAAGGCATGGTTGCACAAGTCACCCACAAATAGTTCAATCGTTTTTCCGGTTAAGTCTTTCCAGCGCTGTAGGCGAGTCTGAATCGGAGCAATGGGAGTTAATGTGTCAATACACAATTCGTTATCCCAATGTCGCCGGATCAGGCTGTCTAGAATGCCCACCTCATAACCCCGACTCGACAGGTGAAGCGCAGTTGCCCACCCACAGTATCCGTCGCCGCCAATAACTAAGACTCTCATGGTGCTCAATCTTTCATGCCGATACTCACGTAAATCTATCAGGTTTGGGGGCACTCTAGACCATCGTGGTACATTCTTGTGGGCAATGTGTTCTGGGCGACAGGGGCAGGATGGAATCTAGAGTGAAGCATCGGGGGGAAAGAATGTTGAACGATAGTCCATCTTGTGAAAGTGCTCAGTATATCGAAGGCTAGAGTAATTTAAGGTAGATCCATCTTAAATAGCCAGATACAAAAATAAATCAGGTTGTGGATATCGCACACCCACAACCTGACTCAACAGTCCACTATATATTCACCAGATGATTCAACAGGATGTGGGCTAGAGTACGCAGGCTAGCAACCAGTTACATAGATGGATGTCCATTGTTCAATGCATATTCGGTACTGTTAATGCCCGTTACAGCACAAAGTTGCAGGATGTCAGGCGATTACTGGAAACCCCTTCCAGTACGGCCAACGTATTGAACGTTTGCCCAGCCCCTTTCCCGTCAGCATCAATTTGAACCTGAGTACTACCCCCTGCTTCCACCAGCCGCACAAATTGATTCAGCCGCTGATAAATCGACTTTCCACTCGCTTGAAAGGCGTTTTGCTTGAAGATAGTGCGCAGATCAATGACATCTAATTCAGGAGTAAAATCCTTAACTAAGTCTGTCCCTTGATTCACCGTTTTATACCCAAACATATCTCTACCAGCCCCGCCGGTGAGCGTATCGTTGCCGCCGCCGCCGACAATAATATCTCGGCCAATAGAGCCATTCAAAACATCGTTTCCAGGGCCACCAACCAGGAAATCGCGCCGCCTGCCACCTGTGAGCGTATCGTTGCCGCCGTTGCCATAGATTGTATTTTGCCGATGTTTGACCTCCACGACATCATCGCCCTTCCGGCCAAACACACGATACCCGGCTCGTGAATTGTGTGATCGGCTATTGAACTGTTTTACAAACTTAGGGCGATCGCTTTGAACCAGGTTCCACGTGCGGAACTGTCCTTTGGGTACTTTGGGTAGTTCTAGCTCCAGCGTATTGGCCGCATTGTTTAGCCTTAAAACTTCCTGGCGCTTGGAATATGCGGCAGGGAACGGGGGCAACGGTTTGCCGTTATCACATTTTTTAGTGATCCCAGTAGGAACAATATCCGTAGTAGGCGTAAGCCCCGTTGCTCCAAATACGTTTAGCTTGCCAGTGCCGCTAGTTTTGCTCAGGGTGATGCTTTGCAGCGTTCGAGTTGGATCTGGGATAAACCGGAAGCCAAACAATGCAGGGTCATTTGCTTGCTGAAAGGTGCCATCTGTTAGCGCCCTATCGGTTGAATCGATTAGGTAATAGGCAGATGACGACTGGGTAATTTCATCCAACCAATCTGGGACATCCGCTGTGGCGATCGACTGGGTACCATCGGTGTAGATTAACGTGGCCTGCATCGTAGCAGCGCCATCGGTGGCTGCTGCCGCCACATGAATCTCAGAGTACTTCGCATCCGGGATATCGAGGTTGACGCCTTGCCCATTGCTGGTAGCTACCCAGGCATTATTACCGTTGTCGGTGTCGCGGTAAGCCAGTTGAATAGCAGGGTGAAACGCATTGGCAGGAAAGAAGCCATTATCGGGTAAGCCTTTACCATTCGCAGCCGCAACAGCCGTTGCGACCGATTGAGTAACATAGGTCTGCTGGAGAGTGTTAATCGGGTCTTGAACCGTATCGCTGGTGTTAACAATAACATCGCGGTTAACCGCAGGCGTAAAGTCAAACTGGACTGGAGTATCCGTTGGCGAATTGGTCAGGTCAACTGGAATAATGACGCCTTTAGGGGAGTTGTCGCCAGAAATAGTGCTACTGTCCAATCCTTCTTGAAAATTGCGAAAATTGTCGCCTGGATCAGAATCTCGCAGTTTGTAAACCACCTCTCCCGTTGAAACCAGCGAGGCATAAAAACTCGATAACAAGGCTGGGTCATCTGCGATAAACCAACCAGTATCTAGCTCTTGGTTAAAAAAACCAATATTGCTTGTAGTGCCAGCAATTACGTTGCCAATGCTATCGGTGGTCAGCGTTTCAATTGGACTCCAATTACCAAAATTTAACTCATTGAGCAGCAGTGTGTTTTCGTTGTAGTCCTGGTTTATTTGGGGTATAGGGGGAACATCTCGAATGCTGGTATCGCCGTCAAATAAGGTAACCCGGATAGCGACTTTGCTCAGCCCTCCGCCCAAAGCTGCCAGCACTGTGGGCGTCAAACCATCCTGGGTGCCAATGATAATGTCTGGCTGTGTCGGTAGGTTACCTGGCGTGTCTTTGTAGAGGTTTGCACCTGCTCCCAATTGCGCTAAAACCCGCTGGCCGTTGCTGCCAATTAAATCTAGAACGATACCCCCAACGACTGAGGCTCCACGGGGAAGTTGACCGCCAGCCGGGGAAATGGTTGTCGAAATTGCCATAATTGTTAGCGCTGATTAAGGTTGACGATAAGTTAAGACAAAAGGAAGTGAGGGTTTTAATCAACCCTGTTGGCACTACCGGAAACCCGTTTGAGCCATTTGAACATGTAAAACAGCTTGGACATGCAAAACAGCAAGCGATTTTCCACAGGTGTTTTGCAGTTTCAGTCAGTCGATAGGCATCACAAAACTAGCCATTGAAGAACTCTGTGCACAAGCCCCGATTGGTTCGGAAATGATACAAATCAAGGTGGTTTATGCCCATATACGGCTGTGGTTGTTCAAGCCGTATACACATTGCTTTCTACCTCAAGAATTTAGACAGCCGTCCTGATTATCTGCTTTGACACAAGTGAACAGGAATGAAATGACAAAACGATGAAAGTTTGAATGTTTTGCAAAAACGGCTACTCACAAATTGTTCAGAGTTTAACTAGATTGGAATCAACTAATGACTACGCTGTTCACCCTGATTAAGTCATAAGTAAGCCATCTTAACTAGAGCAAGATCCTTCTCTACGCCATCCATTGTGCAGGTGAGGCAGGGTTGAGGATGTCTGTCTAATTACGCAAGTTCCTTAGCTTCATCGATTATGAGGGGGATGCGCATTTCTACCGGAATAACTGGCATGTCTTGATGCAAAGTTCACAAAGATATCTTCTCCTGGTAAATTACCGGGGAAATCTCGGTATTTTTTATTGACTTGAGATAGAGCAGTGTATTGCTCAGTAATTTTGCTCAGCCGATAAGAATTTCCAACGTGATCGAGCAGGGTCGTTAGGGCACGATCGCCACTTTGATGACGCTGCGATCGCGCATATCGCAAAATGCCTGTTCCAAGTCTTTGAGGGGGCGCTGGTCGCTGATCAGCCGCTCTAAGGGGAGTGCCCTACTGGCCAACAGCTTCAGCGCTTGGCGCACATGCAGCGGCGTACTGTGAAACACCCCTTTGAGGGTGAGTTCGCTGTAGTGGAGCTGCTCCGTATTTACCGTAATGGTGGTATCACGCGGACAGCCGCCAAATAAGTTGACGGTCGCACCCGGTCGGGTACAGGCGATCGCCAATTCCCACGCACTGGGCACACCCGTCGCCTCAATCACCACATCGGCTCCCCAGCCATCGGTGAGCGACTTCACCAAGGCTGGCACATCGGCCACCTGGCGATAGTTAAATGTTTGCGTTGCGCCCAATGCCGCTGCGACGGCCAACCGCGAGTCACTTCCTCCCAGCATGATGACCTCAACCGAGGGGTTAGAACCCAGTGGCGCTAGTTCAAAGTCTGCGGCTTCCCCTGTTGTTCCCACGCCATAGCCCAACGACAGCGCCGCTACAAACATCAGCCCGATCGCCCCATCGCCCAAAATCACCACGCGATCGCCCGGTTTGACATTGGCTCGACTGGTGCCGTGCAGCACGCAAGCTAGGGGTTCGGTCATGGCGGCTAAGGCATCGGGCATGCCCACCGGAATTGACAACAGATTGTGTTGGACAATCGGTGCCGGGATTTTTTGGTACTGGGCAAAGGTGCCGTTGTTAAAGGTCAAATTAGGACAGAGCGAATATTCTTGTTTGCGGCAAAAAAAGCAGCCCATGCAGGGGGCAGAATTGTTGGCCACCACGCGATCGCCCACCTGCCAACCCGTTACCCCATCGCCTAGCGCCACAATCTGACCTGCGGCTTCGTGGCCAAATAGGGTTGGCGGCTTGAGCATTTTGGCATGGCCACCGCGACGCCACACCTTAAGATCGGTGCCACAGGTGGTCGCTGTCACCACCCGGATTACCACCTCTCCCGCTGCTGGAGTTGGCTCTGCAATTTGCTCTAAGCGCAAATCTTCTTGACCGTAAAGGACTGCCGCTAGCACGCGCTATCTCCTGTAGGATGCAGTTCTGCCCAGCGAGCCTGAAGGTCTGGAATTGAAAATACAGTTTGAAACTGTAGCCCCTCTTGGTGGTATAGCGCTGCTCCACCCTGAAGCCGATCCACAAGGGAAATTACTTGCGTAACGCTGTAGCCCGCTTGACGCAATAGCTCTACTGCTTTTAAGGCAGATTGACCCGTGGTGACCACGTCTTCTAAAACCACGACCGAACTAGAGGGCGGCAGGGTTGGCCCCTCAATATATGCCTGAGTGCCATGTCCTTTCGCTTCTTTACGGATAATCAGAGCCGCTAGCGATCGCCCTTCATAGGCCGCCACCACACTCGTCGCGGTAACCAGCGGATCGGCTCCTAGGGTTAACCCTGCCACGGCCACCGCATCCTCAGGCAAAAGCGACAGCAGCACCCGGCCAACAGCCAGCCCACCCCACGGATGCAGCGTCACCGGCTTGCCGTTGATGTAATAGCTGCTGTGCTGCCCCGAAGACAAGACAAAGTCGCCCTCTTTGTAGGCCACCTGGCAAAATAAATCCAGCAGATTTTGACGGACTATGCCTAGCTCTAGGGTGGCAATGGGCGCAAACAATGCAGCGGAAGCAGGCGGCTGACTGGTCATAGCTCACTATAGAAATGCCAAACCAATCATACTTCGCCAACCGCGTTTCGTTGAATCCAGGGTGCAGGGGTCGAACCTGCCTGGGGCGAATTATGAGTTCGCTGCCTAATCCGCTCGGCCAACCCTGGTTTTGTCATCACTAGTTTGGCTTACATTCTATCGTGAGGCAAGGGATTTTGAGCCAGTGATCTGGATTCAGTTATCTGGGCCAGTGATCTGGTCAGTTATCTTGGAAAGAAGCGGTCAGGTCATGTTATCTCTTAGTGAGAGACTAGGGCAACCATGCGGACGGTAATCGGGGGCGATCGCACAGTCTATTTAGACCCAGTATTTCCAGACTGGTCTTCATTGCAGGCTTTATACTTTTGAAATTGATAGGTTAAAATTTGCCAACCCGCCCCGCTGTAATTCAACAATTCGACCGCACCACGACAAACAGGCGACTCATGATGCCGCTTGCCCGATCATTCCATGTCCTTACTCTTAGCATATGAAAGTAAATCCGACTGTTGCTCTAACTCTCATTCTGCTCGCTCTCATGGGGGGAGCGGGAATTGTCAGTGCTAGTTGGGGGTATGCATTGGGGCGAGAAGCGCTAAAAGGAATCACGCAGCCAGATGTGGGTCCAACAACACCTGGGAGTGAAGCCGCTCAGGGTCAGCCCCGGCACCAAGAAATGGTCATTGTGCCCGAGGCCAAAATTTTAGAAGAAGTAAAAGGGCGCATTGATGGCAATGGGGCAACCGCGCAGCCGGGGAATGTGCAGTCAAATACAGCGCAGCCGATGCCGCCAGGGGCTATAGTGCCGCCTGCAAGTCAACCTAATGCCATTCAACCCACTAACCTGCCGGTTACTGACCCAAGGGGCAGCTTGCCACCGAGCGATCTGCCGCCTGCTAACCTTGAGCCTAGCGAGCAATTGCCCGGAAATGTCCCATTCAACTATGTCCAACCTGGATCTCTGCCGCCAGCAGATGTGCTCTCTCCCAGCGGCTTTAACCCACCTGCTGCTGTCAATGATCCGGTCGGTTTCCAGCTTCAGCGGGTTGGTTCAGACCGGCTTTCCATGGTGCGTTCTAGGGGCGATCGCTTAGGGGCTTGGCGTGAATCGGTTGACGTTGCAAATTCTGGCTATGAAGCAGAGTGTGTGACCATCATCTCCCCATCTAACCTCTGCGGATGATTCCCTATCTTTCAATTGGATTAGCAGCCAACACCCCCACTCAGTTGACGGGTTCAGACATTTTTCTGCGGATTTTGCTGGTGTTTTTGCTGATTGCAATTAACGCATTTTTTGTAACGGCTGAGTTTTCTATTGTCTCAGTGCGGCAGTCTCGCATTAACCAGCTGGCTCTGGCAGGAGATGTGCAAGCGCAGACGGTGCAAGACCTGCATCGCAGCATTGAGCGGCTACTGTCTACGGCTCAATTGGGCATCACCCTGTCTAGTTTGGCGCTGGGTTGGATTGGGGAAAGTACGGTTGCAGCCGTTTTGCAGTCGTGGCTGCGATCGCTACCGCTATCGGTGCGGGCGCAAAGCATATTGCCCCATTCCGTTGCAGTATTGACAGCATTTTTTATCATTGCCTATCTACAGATTGTGCTGGGAGAGCTGTGCCCCAAGGCCGTAGCGCTGCTCTACCCAGAACAGCTAGCCCGGTTTTTAGGTCCCCCTAGTTTGGCGATCGCCCGGATCTTCAACCCGTTCATTTGGGTCTTAAATCAATCGACGCGGTGGCTATTAAAAACCGTCGGCATTCGCTATAGCGGCTCAAGCTGGTACAACCGAGTTAGCCCCGAAGAGCTACAGCTGATTATTCAAAACTCGATTAACTCCACCGGGTTAGAGGATGAAGAACGGGAGCTGTTGACCAATGTGCTCGAATTCGCCGATGTGTCGGTGCGGGAAGTCATGGTTCCCCGCATTAGCATTGAAGCCATTCCCAAAGATGCCACGTTTCAAACCTTGCTGCATGAAGTCTCTGCCTCTGGCCATTCTCGCTACCCTGTGGTCGGGAATTCACTAGATGAAATTTTGGGGATCATCTATTTCAAAGAATTGGCAACTCCCATGGCTCAGGGCTTGCTGAGCTTGGAAAGCCCCATTGCTCCCTGGATTCGCCCCGCTCAACTCGTGCCCGAACATTTGCCGCTGAATGAACTGCTCCACTTGATGCAGCGCTCAGGCCAGTCGTTTGTGATCGTTGTAGACGAATTTGGTGGCACCTCTGGGCTAGTCACCCTCAAAGATCTGGCATCAGAGATTATCGGCTATTCGGATGAACCAGAAAACCAGCAAGATGAGCCAATGGTGAAAGTTCTAGATAACCGAACGGTGTTAGTGCAGGCTCAAATGAATCTAGAAGAAGTCAACGACTGGTTGGGCTTAGATTTTCCTTTAGAAGAGTCGTATCAGACCTTGGGCGGTTTCTTGATTCATCAAGTCCAACGCATTCCCGAGCCGGGAGAAACCATTCCCTATAAAGACTTAGAGCTAACGGTGACGTCAGCCGTTGGCCCCCGCTTACACCAAATCAAGATTGAACGCCCTGCCCCAGCGGCCGGAGAGGCCAACCCCGACGATGCCACCATTGGCTTTGCAATTTTTGAACAAAATGCGAAGACCCGGCGCGAACACCTGCGAGATCAGTCCAGCCGCATGGACGTTGGCGATCGCAAACATCAGGAAGGGAATCAGGTTTAGGATGAACTACTGGCTGATGAAGTCGGAACCCGACGTTTATAGTATTGAAGACTTGGAGCGCGATCGCCAAACAATTTGGGATGGGGTTCGCAACTACCAAGCGCGAAACTTTCTGCGCTCTATGCAGCCAGGGGATCTGATTTTTTTCTATCACTCCAACACCACTCCACCCGGCATTATTGGATTGATGAAAGTCGTGAAGCCAGACATTGTAGACCCCAGCCAGTTTGATCCCCAAAGCAAGTACTGTGACCCCAAATCGCCCACCGACACCCCCCGCTGGCGCACCGTTAGCGTCGAATTTGTCGAACAGTTTCCCACCCTTGTGACGTTAGACACCCTGCGACAAACCTTCACCCCCGACCAGCTATTAGTCGTGCGCCAAGGCAATCGGCTATCCGTTCTGCCGGTTCCAGATGCTACTGCTACCGAAATTCTGCATTTGGCCCGGTAACTGGCTAAATGTAAGGCTGATTAACCTCGTAGATTAAAGCATCCCACTGGCTTCAGCAATAGCAGTCTCAAACTGCTTCTGTTGCAAAAACTCGGCATAGTTTTTCACTTCCTCTAGGGCATCGTCTGGCAATTCGTCCATGAGCGCGAGAAGTTGAGCACGAACTCCAACGGTTTCACGGGCAGGTTTAACTAGCCGAAGCTGTTGAGGATAAACGGTTTCAACCCCGATAGTTTCCATAAAAGCATCTGGGGTATCCCGATCGCTCGGCACAAAATCTCCCCCGATATCTGCCCTAACCCACTCTCCAAAAAGCTCCACCATATAGGCTTCACCATGCTTGAAGACTTCCACGATTGCCCCTGGGGTTCCTTCTGGAGCAGAGCCTCCTTTACTCAAAGGAATAGCCTCTTTAAGCTTGACCGAGTCAAAGAGTTGAAATTGGCTCATTTTTGCCTCCCAAATCGTTCTGGAACTGCGGTGACAAATCTAGCGGCATCCTCTCCATTCAGCACAATCCACCCGGTTCTGACTCGCCAAGTCACTCCTGAGGCCCCTTCAATTAATACCGTAGCCTGATACCGCTCTCCATAGTCGTTTGGTTCTCTGAGTTCCAATAAATCAACAGTAACATTTGCCAGGATCGCCTCGCGAATTGCCTCTGGATTTTCAAATCCTAAGACTTTGTGCCAAAACTTTTGTTTATCGCCACCTGCGCCCGGAGCGGTGGAGTGGTTGAACAAATATTCTGCCTTCGCTAACGAGAATTCCAGACGTTCAATACTCATGATTCAGAATACTTATATTCTCCTTGACCCAGCGTTACCCCACACCAGCAATGACTTGCCCAATCTCTTGAGGGGTTGCGCCTGTTGCCAACACTGCCCGAATTAAGAGTTCAATTGAGACTGAAGCATCGCCGTTTTCAGCTTTGGCAATTCGGGGTTGGCTAGAGCTAATTTTTGAGGCCAGTTCAGTTTGAGTCATCAGTTTCTGCCGACGCTCCTTCAAGTTTTGGCTGAGAGCCAGCTTGATCTCAACAAAGATAGCCTCCTCGGCAGTTAGCTCCAAAAAATCTGAGACTGTGCCAACTTTCCAGCCTTTAGACGCCAAACGTTCTCTCTTAGCTTGATCCATCATATTTTTTCTATTGGTCAGCGCTGGATTGACCCAAGCGCTTTTTGCACAGCTCAATCACGTTCTTTAGGGTCGTTCTTGTGGTTTTATTGAACACCTCAACAATTGCGATCGCGTCCTCATCGATTCGATAGATGAATCTCCAGGTTTTACTGGCCTCTCGCATCCGTAACTCATGACAGTAAGTTCCTATACTTGGCATAGGGCGTGAATATGGCAATCCTAAAGATTCACCTTCTTGTCATTGCCTGAGTAGAACACCTGTTTTTATTCGTCACTTGACTAAAAGGTGGGGTCTTTACCTCTCCTTTGAGCCAAACTAAAGGTTTAGTTTGCTGTTCCAAGCCGTAGATATATCATATCTGATATATCAGCCTGTCTCTTCTTCCCCTCTCTTCCCTGTCCCTTTCACCGTTTTCATCTATGTCTTCTCCCCCTATTCAGTGGTATCCCGGTCACATCGCGAAGGCGGAGCGAAACCTGCTGGAACAACTGAAAAAGGTAGACGTGGTTCTAGAAGTGCGAGATGCGCGGATTCCGTTGGCAACTCAGCATCCTCAGGTGCCGCAGTGGATTGGCGGCAAAGATCGGGTGCTGGTGATGAATCGGGTAGACATGATCCCCACGGTTGTGCAGCAGCGTTGGAAAGAGTGGTTTGTCGAGCACGACCAGCCTCCATACTTTACCAATGCTAATCATGGCAAGGGAATGGAGGTGGTGATGAGAGCCGCACAGTCAGCGGGGGTGCAAATTAATCAACGGCGCAGCGATCGCGGCATGTTGCCCCGGCCAGTGCGGGCGGTCGTGATTGGCTTTCCCAATGTTGGCAAGTCGGCTCTGATTAACCGGTTGCTGAATCGACGGGTGGTCGAAAGTGCCCGCCGAGCTGGGGTTACCCGCCAACTGCGCTGGGTACGGATTTCTGATCAGTTGGAATTACTTGATGCACCAGGCGTGTTGCCGTCGAAACTGCGGGATCAAGCCGCCGCACTGAAACTAGCTATTTGTGACGATATCGGCGAAGCGGCGTACGACAACCAGCGGGTGGCGTCGGCTTTTATCGATTTATGGCGACAGCTTCAAGACGAGGCTCCTGAAGCGTTAAGTGACGGGCTGCGATCGCGCTACGGCCTAGACCCCACCGATTTAACGGGTGAAAGTTATTTAGAAGTACTCGCCGCCAACCGCTACCGAGATGACCGCGAGCGGGCAGCCTGCCATATTTTGAACGATTTTCGTAAAGGACTATTAGGGGCGATCGCCCTTGAGGTGCCGCCTGTTGTGGCTAAATAAATAGTTTTTTCATCCGTCTCAGTCCATATTACAAATCATTAATTTCATCTTCGAATGATTAACTTCATCTGTAGAAGTTTACGAATTCATTCATTTCAGATGGCAGAGTGTTATAGATAGTCATGGTGTAAAAGTGTTGGTTCGGGGTTGATATAATTTCTAGGTCGTTGAATAAATGACGATCCCTGTCGGCCACTTTTCCTGACTAATTCATTGATTGAATGACAAAAACCTTTTTCCATCTACTGCTTTTGGGGCTAAAGCTACACCTCACGCCTCCATAGACTTGCCTCAGATTGGCATTCATTTCTTGTCGAAATTTTCTCAGAGGGTGCCTATCCAAGGGTTGCGACCTTGAATCGGCCTGGTGCGGCGTCAACGGGAACGGCTTCCAAGTCAGATGGTCTGTTAGTAGAGTTCTGGCGTTAGCAGGTTCTGATGTTGGCATTTAAGCTAGATCTAGAAACCTGCCCCATGTGCCGTTGCTTGCTAAATCGACGCTCAAACTGATGGTGAATAGTGGGTGGAGGCTTTTAGCGATCCCTCGATCCCCACGATTGAGTTGATTGATTGCTTCGTCTGTCTGTTTCGTTCTTCTGCGGATTCATTGCATGACCTCTTCCTCACAGTCTGATTCGTTGGCGTCACAGGAACTTGACCACTTGGCAACGCTTCTGAACTCTGCTCCGCTGCTTTTAGAACCCGATTCTAGCGTTGCTCAGCTTGATCCCCAACAATCGGCAACGGGCGTGTTTGTGACGGTTCATGGGCATTTCTATCAGCCCCCGCGCGAGAATCCTTACCTCAATGCGGTTGAACGCCAGTCCAGCGCTAGTCCTTTCC
>CASBQX010000283.1 GCA_949127925.1 Synechococcales cyanobacterium PMM_0002 | reverse complement strand
GCTAAAGAAATGCTTTCCAATCACCACTAGCGCATCATCTCCAGCAATTGGAGCGCTTGAGAGCGTCCAGGGGGTGGCAACTACCATCGTTCCCAGCAGTCCAAACAGACCTAAACACACTAAAGCAGTCGCCGCTTTGCCAATCCATGCTTTTTCGACTGGCACAAAATCTTGCCGTTTATTGACCAGCATGATGCCAAATAAAATCAATACATTAACGGCCCCTACATAAATCAGGATTTGGGCAGCGGCGACAAACCCAGCATTCAGCAAAATGTATAGTCCAGAAATGCTGATGAAAACGCCTGCCAGCAAAAAGGCTGAATAGACAATGTTGTCTAGCAATACTACGCCAAGGGCAGTCCCTAGCATCATTGCAGC
Source organism: Synechococcales cyanobacterium PMM_0002 (assembly GCA_949127925.1). Classification (GTDB taxonomy): domain Bacteria; phylum Cyanobacteriota; class Cyanobacteriia; order Elainellales; family Elainellaceae; genus CASBQJ01. Next base: position 4,482 of record CASBQX010000283.1, on the reverse strand, counting down.
CAGCAATGCAAATGAGACAATTTGAACGCCATCTGCCAGATTCACAAGCAATCTCCTGATTAGGGGCTAGAAAAAGGGACAACGGACGAGAAAGTCCGAAAGGGCTAAATGAGTGCAGGTCGAGTCTTGATGTGACCTACGATTTAGCGTTCTCCAAATCTTCCAGAATTTCTTCGGGAAGTTTACCAGCACGGCGAGAGCCAGCCGGCAAATCGTGAGGATCCAGCACGCCTTTGGGTAAGTAGACTAGTTGACGTAGAGGCGTCACCATTGGATCTTCGGTTACCTTGTAAGGCAACCGTCCGAGAGCAACGTTATCATAGTTCAGTTCATGGCGATCGTACGTGGCAAGTTCGTATTCTTCTGTCATCGACAGGCAGTTGGTGGGGCAATATTCTACGCAGTTGCCGCAGAAAATACAAACGCCGAAGTCGATACTATAGTGGTTTAGCTTTTTCTTCTTGGTTTCTTTGTTGAATTCCCAATCGACAACGGGGAGGTTGATTGGGCAAACTCGGACGCAAACTTCACAAGAAATACACTTATCAAACTCAAAGTGAATCCGCCCGCGAAATCGCTCAGAAGGAATCAGCTTTTCGTAGGGGTACTGAACGGTGATGGGGCGGCGGTGCATGTGGTCAAACGTAACGGATAGACCCTGACCAATATACTTTGCCGATTGAATGGCTTCCTTTGTGTAGTCACCAACTTGCTTGAGAAACTTCAGCATGGCAGGGGATTGGGTGGAGGGATTTTGGTGAGGACGCAGGCGCAGAGGAGATGCTGAGGCCGCTAAACCTGGCCTCCGAAGGCAACTGGAAACAGCAGCTTGAGGCCAGCCGTCAATAAAAGATTGACTAGTGAAACAGGCAGTAAGAACTTCCAGCCTAAGTCTAACAGCTGGTCAATCCGCACGCGAGGCACCGTCCAGCGCAATAAGATGGCAATGAAGATCATCAGGTATGCCTTGAACAGCATCATGACAATGCCCAAACTGGCAGTAATCACTTGCAGCCAAGCCGTATCTTCACTGACTCCGATTAGGTTGGCCAACAGGCCGACTGGAATGGGGGATTCCCAACCGCCTAAGTACAGAACTGCGACCATCAAGGCTGAAAGGACTAGGTTGGCATAGGAGCCTGCATAGAACAGCATGAATTTGACGGCGCTGTATTCAGTTTGGTAACCCGCTACGATTTCTTCCTCGGCTTCTGGCAGGTCGAAGGGCAGGCGTTCGCACTCAGCTAGAGCGGCAATCCAAAATATGACAAAGCCAATCGGCTGTCGCCAAATATTCCAGCCCAGGATGCCGTAGTCTGCCTGTCCTTGAACAATATCAATAGTGCTCAAGGAGTTGGACATCAAGACGACGGCTAGAACAGAGAGCGATAAAGGAATTTCGTAGCTGATGGATTGGGCGGCGGCTCGCAGTCCACCCAGCAAAGAATATTTGTTGTTGGATGCATAACCCGCCATGAGCAACCCAATGGGAGCAATGCTGGAGATTGCAATCCACAAGAACACACCGATGCTGATGTCGGTAATGATCATGTTCTGCCCAAACGGCACAATTAGGTAGGACAGGAAGATAGGGATAAAGACCAGCATGGGGGCGATCGCAAACAGCCATGGGTCTGTCTTTGCTGGCAGAATTTCTTCTTTAAACAGCAGCTTGATCACATCGGCGGCAGGAATCAACATCCCCGCAGGTCCGGCATACTCAGGCCCAATGCGCTGTTGGGCGGCAGCAGAAATTTTGCGCTCTAGCCAGGTAGAGACCAACGCTAAAACGGTTACGGCCCCAACCATGAGCACCATCGGCAATGGAATCCAAACGGTTTTGGCGGCTCCTGCCGTTAACCCAAACCCTTCCAAAGCCTGAACGAAACTTGCTTGTAAATCGATTCCTGGGTTCATACTTCCCACGTTAGGCGACAGACTAGGGGCAACAAAGAGGGCAATGAGGGGAATCTAGCTCCGCAGGGCACTGCGATCGCCAAGATCCATCAGTCAACACAGATCAGTATATCCGGTTCGTCCCTTCCTACAGTACTTCTAGACCAGCATCCCCATGACAAATTCCTGGGATCATCATAAGTCTGCCTAAACTCCGGCTCTACGTTCAGCATCAGTGAAGTCATCTTGATGCGTTTATGTAGGTACAGCCGTTACTATTTAAAGACGATTTATTAAAGACGATTTAACGGTATGAAAGGCTGTGCAAACTCCCGCTCTGTCTGAAGCAACCCATCCACTGATCAAGTCTCTGTCGCACTACAGCGATCAAGAATTGCTGACGTTATTCCAGCGCCATCCTGATGCGGGTCAGTATTTTGCAGCAATTTATTGTCGCTATAGCCCACTGGTCTACACCCTAATTCGACATTCAGCGCGATCGCCTGTGCAGGCCGATTACTTATTTGGGCACACATGGCGGCATGTTTTCCACGAATTGAGTGAGTTAGACCTTGATCCCGCGACTGCGCCAGGAAAGACCTTACAGTCGTGGATTATCAACGTGACAGCGGTTTGTATTAACCAGGCAGAGCTGCCTCCAGTAGAGTCGATTAATTATTCACTGCCAGCTGCGCCACCCCCTTTGTGGTGCTATGTCGAGCAGGCACTAGATCAGCTCTTGCCGATTCAGCGGTTGATAATTGTCATGGCACAGTCCTTTCACTGGAGCGAAACCCGGATCTCTGCCTATCTCCAAGCTGAGGGAGAGCAGATGTCTCCAAATCAGGTTAAGTCCGAACTGCAAAAGGGCTATCGCGGCTTAGAGGACGCCTTGCCGGAGGATATCCGCGCTATTTATTTGAACGACGAAAATCTGGCTCAGCGGTTAGAAGAGGGGCGAAACCCGACAGCTCTAGAGCCTGATTTGGACTAGCCCGTAATGAACAGAGCACGAGAAAAAACGATCCTAGCCGGACTGAACGGATCAGCTTCACTATTGGTTGCGGAACTGCCATGCCAATTCCAATACCTGAACCCAGCGCTTGTGAACCTGTTTGGGCGTGCAATGTAGCACTTGGGCGATCGCCTGGTCGCTTTCTTTCTGACCTTTCAGGGTTAATAATTGCTGTTGCTCTGCCGAAATCTGTTGCTGAAAGACTTCCCACTGTTGGGGTGGCATCCCTAGGTTTTGGTCGAGGTCTGCGCCTAGCCACTGGTGAACCAACTGCCAGCGATGGGAGCGCGCAAACTTTTCGACGTGGTACTTAAACCGCTGCTGCAAATAATCGCGCTTGCGAGGAGACAGTCCCAAGATTTCGTCAATTTCGGGAGCGGTCAGGTCTTGCATTTTCAATACCAAATAGTCGATGCAGTCAGTTTGCTTTTGGGCTTCTAGATACTGCACCAGCTCATCGACTACGCGATCGCGCAGTACTCCTTCCGAGGGGTCGATTGCGTCTGCAACCATTTGCTCCCGCACCTGTTGCATCACAGGCGAGCGGCTGTGGATATCGCCGTCTTCACCGCGTCCTGATTCTACCGCTAGTTCAATATCGACCGAGGTTTCTACGGGCTGGCGACGGGCAAAACTTTGAGCGCGCAGCACAATCAGCTGCTGGTTACGGCGTCCCGGTAAGTTGATGCGACGTTTGGCATATTGTTCGGTAAATGCCATATATTCCGCTAGCTCTAGCCGAGTCTTCGGGCTGTAGCTAGCGCCTAGATAATTTTCTTTGCGAAATGCCTTCAGCACCTCAATATAAAAGCCCTGCATAAAGTCTTCGATTAACTCGTAGCGGGCTTGAAAGCCTAGTTGAGCGCGGCTATGAGCAATATGGCGATAGACAATGGCGCTTAAGTGGCTGTGCAGGTCTATGCGACCTCGGCGTGAGCCTTGGCGGTAGTAGGTTAAGCATTTTTGCAGTCGATGTTGGGAGAGGGTCACTTGCCATGCCTGGACTTGCCCAGACGCCTGGATGCGATCGCTCTTAAGGCAAATGCGCTCTACTTCAGACACAATCCGGGTGGCTACGGCCTCGGCGCTGGCGGTGGGTTTAGCCGCAGGTGTGCTAGCAGCGGGAGTGGAGGCAGTAGAAGGGGACGGAGCAAGTGCCGCTTGCAGCTCGGTCAACAGCCGCTGCACCAGTTTGAGATTTTGCACGGTAGGCGCAGTCAACGGCAAGGCGTCAACCGGGTCTGATGAAACGGCAGCCGCAGTCTCATCTGGCAGAGAAACGCCCATATCCAGGTCTGCCGCCGCAGCATCGTCTGATAGCGCGTTTTGAGTCAAAATCGGGGAAGACTCTGACTGCTCTGTGCCGGGAGCACCTGGAACTTTCGCGGGTTCGAGTTTCATAGCTAGACCTTGGGGGTAATGCACAAGTGGGTAGAGCAAATGCCGAGGCTGAATTCCGAAGTTCGGAAACCGCGTTGTCCTCGACTGCCATCATTGTCTACACGCCGGTTCTCGGAGACTACGGTAAGACCCGGATGCGGCTATGTCACTTTCTTTGCTGGCATGTCATG
>CASBQX010000282.1 GCA_949127925.1 Synechococcales cyanobacterium PMM_0002 | reverse complement strand
TTTATCAAACTTTATAAAACTTCATCAGAGCTTAACAGTGTGTAACAGTCGATCGAATTCTCTCAACCCCTATAGAGTAGCAAGTGACGATTGGTTTTAGCCCGCTTCAGAGTAAAGCGATTTTACGCAGGGATGTAAAAGTATTAGAGAATTTGGGTGTATTCTTATAAAAAGTATAAAAAGTTAACGATTGCAAGCGAAATTCCTAATGACGTTATTAGTTGTGGGTGCCACGGGCACGTTGGGCAGACAAATTGTGCGTCGGGCGCTGGATGAGGGACACCAAGTCCGCTGCCTAGTGCGCAACTTCCGGAAGGCGGCATTTTTAAAAGAATGGGGAGCTGAACTGGTACCCGGAAGCCTGCGCGATCTGGAGAGCCTGCCGCCTGCGCTCGAAGGGGTAACGGCTGTAGTGGATGCCGCTACCGTGCGCGCCACCGATACGTCTTCGATTAAGCAGGTCGATTGGGAAGGCAACATCGCGCTGATTCAGGCGGCCAAGGCTGCCGGGGTAGAAAGGTTTATATTTATCTCCATTTTGGATGCTGAGAAGTACCCCGAAGTGCCTCTGATGGACATTAAGCGCTGTGTCGAACTAGCGCTAGCCGCGTCGGGGCTAAACTACACCATTTTGCGAACAGCAGGGTTTTTGCAGGGGCTAATTGGTCAATATGCGATTCCAATTCTAGAACAGCAAGCGGTTTGGGTAACTGGCGATAGCTCGCCTATTGCCTACATCGACACCCAAGATCTAGCTAAGTTTGCGGTGCGGGCACTGGCTGTTCCCGAAACGGTGAACCAGACTTATCCCGTGGTTGGTTCTCGGGCATGGGGTGCGTATGAAATTATCCGTTTGTGTGAGCGGCTGTCAGGGAAAGAAGCGAAGGTAACGCGGATGCCCCTTGGGGTACTGCGAGCAACGCGACGGATTATGCGGTTTTTCCAGTGGACCTGGAATGTAGCCGATCGCCTCACCTTTGCCGACGTGATTGCCTCTGGAAAGCCGCTGGCGGCTCCGATGGAGGAGACTTACCGCGTATTTGGCATCGAACCCAGTGAGCTGACAACACTGGAATCATACATGCAAGAGTATTACAGCCGAATTATGAAGAAGCTGAAAGAAGCCGAGTATGAGAAAGAGAAGGTGAAAGAAAAGGCAATGAAACGCAAGCTGAAGCGATCGCCCTTCAAAAATAAAGCTGGCAATAAAGCCCAGTAAAAGCTGGAGTAGAGTTTTGAGTTTTGAGTTTTGAACTGACCGTCCAACTCAAAACCCAAAACCCAATACTCATACTTGCTGGCTTAGCCTCACTGCGCTTCCACTAGCTCCGGCTCTGGTGCTTCAAACCCGTGCCAGTCCAGTTCAGCCAGACGGGCGATCGCCCGATCCAGCAGATCAACCCCCTGCGAGACATTTTCAATTACCGCCAGCTGCCCTCGTAGCTCTGCTGCGCCTGGAAAGCTCTTGGCATACCAGGTCATGTGTTTGCGCGCTTGGCGAATGCCGCGATCGCCCTTATATTCCCACAGCATCTGCACATGGTCACGGGCGCACTGAAGCCGCTCCACCGGGCTAGGCGTTGGCCGCAGTTCGCCTGTGCGCAAAAAGTGATCCACCTCACCGACTAAAAACGGATAGCCCAGCGTTCCGCGCGAACACATTACCCCATCTGCTCCGGTCTCTTCCAAACAGCGCACTGCCGCCGCCACCGAAAAAATATCCCCATTGGCGATCACCGGAATCGACAGCGCCTGCTTCACCTTACCAATCCACTCCCAGCGGGCAGAGCCGTTATAGCCCTGCGATCGCGTCCGCCCGTGCAGCGTCAACATTTTTGCGCCAGCGTCTTCCATCCGCTGGGCAAACTCCACCGCATTAATCTCCTGGTCAGACCAGCCAATCCGCGTCTTCACCGTCACAGGCACATCCACCGCCTGCACCACCAAACGCACGATTTCTCCTGCTAGCTCCGGCTGGCGCAATAGCGACGAACCACCCCCATTTTTGGTGATCTTATTCACCGGGCAACCCATATTGATATCCACCGTGTCCGCCCCTTCCGCCACCGCCATCTGCGCCGCCTCTGCCAAAAAATCGGGACGACAGTCAAACAACTGAATGCTAATCGGGCGCTCCGCCGGATCAATCTCCATAATTTTGGGTAGCTGCTTCACATAATGCAGCCCCGTCGCATTCACCATCTCGGTATACATCATCGAATCTGGCGCATAGCGACGCACCAGCCGCCGAAACACCAAATCGGTCACCCCAGACAGCGGCGATTGCAGCACCCGACTCTTCAGCTCCACCGTACCAATCCGCAGTGGAACTGCAAACCGCGCCCTCAACTCAGGAGATAGCGTCACCATACGTAACCCCAAAAAATATCCAAACTCAGGCACAAAGCCAACCCTGTTGATCTTAACCCCCTTCATCCTTCCCCTGACGGTAACCCCCCCCTCATCCTTACGGTTCACCGCCACTCGCTAACTCACACTACTCTTTACACTGATATTTATGACCCATGTGAATCCCTCCTACTCCAGCCCTCAGAATTCGTCAATCCCGGTGCCAAACCGGGAACCGTCCAACCGAAGGTTCGGGAAATACGACTTCATTGAATTAGGCAAAACTACGCAGTATATAGATTGAGTACCGCGTAGTTAAGAGTTGGGACAGGACTGACCCTCGCTAGCTCACGCATGAGAACTGGTGCTGGGTAGCGATCCACTTCCCCAAGTGCTGCTGATGGATTTTTTCTCTCAGGGTACCGACGCCGGAAGGACAGGGTCAAACTCACATAAATAACTGGTTAATCGAAACCTGGAACTGTATCTGAACCGGAGACTAACATGGCAAAAGTTGTTGGAATTGACCTAGGGACAACCAATTCCTGCGTGGCAGTGATGGAAGGTGGTAAGCCCACGGTGATTGCAAACGCCGAGGGATTTCGTACAACGCCTTCGGTGGTCGCCTTTGATCCTAAAACCAAAGAGCGTCGCGTCGGTCAGATTGCCAAACGTCAATCGGTAATTAACCCCGAGAACACTTTTTATTCGGTCAAGCGGTTTATTGGTCGTCGCTTCGACGAAGTGACCAACGAAACCACTGAAGTACCCTACAAAGTGCTGAATGTTGGCGGCAATGTCAAGCTGGACTGTCCTGCTGAGGGCAAGCAGTTTGCACCCGAAGAGATTTCTGCTCAAGTGTTGCGGAAACTGGTAGAAGATGCCAGCAAATACTTAGGTGAAACTGTCACCGAAGCGGTGATTACGGTGCCGGCATACTTTAACGACTCTCAGCGTCAGGCCACCAAAGATGCGGGCAAGATTGCTGGAATCGAAGTCAAGCGAATTATCAATGAACCGACTGCTGCATCGTTGGCCTATGGCTTAGATCGCAAGGGCAACGAAACCGTTTTGGTATTTGACCTAGGCGGCGGTACGTTTGACGTATCCATTTTGGAAGTTGGCGATGGCGTGTTTGAAGTGCTGGCAACTGCGGGCGATACGCACCTCGGTGGCGATGACTTCGACAAAAAGATTGTTGATTTCCTAGCAGATGATTTCCGCAAAAATGAAGGCATTGACCTACGGAAAGACAAGCAGGCGCTTCAGCGGCTAACGGAGGCGGCTGAGAAGGCTAAAGTTGAGCTGTCTAGCGTGACGCAAGCAGAAATCAACCTGCCCTTCATCACAGCCACTCAAGATGGGCCAAAACACCTCGATATGACGCTCACCCGTGGCAAATTTGAGGAGCTTTGTGCTGAACTGATTGATCGCTGCCGGATTCCGGTTGAGGCGGTCTTGCGCGACTCTAAGTTGGCTAAAGAGAGCATTGATGAAGTCGTGCTAGTCGGTGGTTCGACGCGGATTCCGGCTGTACAAGAAGTGGTACGGCGGGTGCTGGGTAAGGAACCTAACCAAACAGTTAACCCCGATGAAGTGGTTGCCATTGGGGCTGCGATTCAGGCGGGTGTGCTGTCTGGTGAAGTGAAGGATATCTTGCTGTTGGATGTTAGCCCGCTGTCGTTGGGTGTCGAAACCCTCGGTGGCGTGATGACTAAGATTATCCCCCGCAACACCACTATTCCCACTAAGAAGTCGGAAGTGTTCTCGACCGCAGCGGATGGCCAAACCAATGTGGAAATCCATGTGCTGCAAGGCGAACGGGAAATGTCGAATGACAACAAGAGCTTGGGAACCTTCCGCCTAGACGGGATTCCTCCCGCTCCTCGCGGCATTCCTCAAGTTGAAGTGACGTTTGATATTGACGCCAACGGCATCTTGAACGTGCGCGCCAAGGATAAAGGGACGGGCAAAGAGCAATCTATCAGCATTACAGACGCCTCGACGCTGCCCAAGGATGAGGTGGAGCGGATGGTGAATGAAGCTGAGCGCAATGCCACGGCTGACCAAGAGCGTCGTGAACGGATTGACCTCAAGAACCAAGCCGATTCGCTGGCCTACCAAGCTGAAAAGCAAATTGCTGACCTGGGCGATAAGGTGCCCCCGGCTGACAAGGTCAAGGTAGAAGCCTTAACAAAGGACTTGCGCGATGCGATCGCCCAAGAAAACTTCGATAAGGTCAAGTCTTTGACCACTGAGTTGCAGCAAGCCCTCTATGGCATTAGCAGCAACCTCTACCAGTCTGCCGATGGCGCTACCCCACCGTCTGGTGATGGTGACGGCACCGATGGCGGTGCTCCATCTGGCGGCAGCACGGGTGAGGATGATGTGATTGATGCTGAGTTCTCGGAAACGAAGTAGACCGATTTCTGATCGTTCCAGGTGTTAAATAAGGTGGGGAGAGGGCAAAGCCCTCTCCCCTTCGTTGTGTTTGGGGCGGGTCGTGGGTAGGGATGCGGGTAGGGGCGAAGCATTTGCATCGAGATTGTGGCTATGGTTCCGGTATTTTGGTGCAAATGCTTCACCCCTACGGCATTTGTCGGATTAATCGACCCACAGATGTTTCATCAAAATCGCCATCACCTCGCCCGATCGCCCGGTGGGGATGGGTTTGCTCCAGTCGTTGGGTTCGGCGTAGCCCTTTTTGTGTAGGGTTTTGATGGTGAGTTGGACGGCGGCGAGGGAGCCAAATATAAGGTGCCGAACGGGTTCGCGCTGGGGACGTGTCGCATCTGAAATTGGGGGCACATCTGCGCCCGAGTCGGTGAATTGAGCCATGAGACTGGTCTCCTAGGAATGTGGGTTCAGGAAACCAGAACTCAATACCTTGGTTCAATCCCGTTTTGTGTGTAGTGCAAAGCAGGATGACCAAGGTATCATTCACCAAGGTCGCCCGACTGCCGTATACAGTTTGGGGGACTTAGCCGCTTGGAGGTGTGCCGCACTTTCCAAGTGGCGTTAAAGTATTGAGTCCTGATGTAAAGGCTGCCACCGTTTTTTGCAGCAGCTTAATGAAAGAGCATACGGGTAGAATGGGCGTCCGTCAAGCGTATTTGACGATTGATTTCACGGCACATGTCATCGTAGAGACGCGATTAATCGCGTCTCTACGATGACATGGAGATGGCGTGCCGTGTCCATGCCCCGAATGCGGCATCTCGAACGGTGCTGTTTGGGATGGGAGCGATCGCCCTATCTCCTCCCATGCGAGCGCTCTCAAAATAAGATTCTAGTCTTGCGATCGCACTTGCTGTATTTGCGAAAAGATTTTCTATTGTTGCGATTCAATCGCAGAATTTGAGCAGGCGATCGCAGTCGGGGAAAGGGGGGCGATCGCAAAAACCATTCTCTCTTTCTGTTGTAGAGTGTATTGTTGTTAAGCAAACACCCCATCGCAACAATCGCTCCCTATCTAGTTGAATACAGGCAGCGATCGCTAGCAAGGTTAATCAGAATGATATGAACTTAAACAGGTATCCAAGCCAGTTGAATATGCATCCAAATGTAGACTACGAGAAAAACCACTACCTGTAATAGAAGCAACCCCAGTAAACCACCAGTTAATGTTGGTAAAGCAATTAAATTGCCCATAATACATAACGCTGTCGTAAAGGCAGCTCCTCCAAATAATCCCCCAAAGGTAGGCAAGACAAGGGCTGCACTGAAAACTGTGGCAGGGACAATACAACTAGTAACAAGTGCGGTTCCTAGTGCAACTGTGTTTCTAACAATCATCTGAGTTACCTAATCCTTTGTATTTAAGATATCTCGACAAAATCTAGTACTTGCGCTTCAAACACAAGATATGCACGTATCGTTTTATCTTGTCACATTTGAATTACTATGTAATGCCTTCAAAGAGAACTTCACTGACTCTTACCGAAACTACGACTGATAAAGCCTTCTCCTTGGTAAAGATATCAGGCTTACTAAATATCTTTTGTAATTCTTTTGATTGGGTGCGATCGCAAATTCTATACGTGAAGTTGTGAGCCTAGCGTTTGTGATTGCAATTGCTGTATTCGCGAAAAGATTTTCTATTGTTGCGATTCAATTGCAGAATTTGAGCAGGCGATCGCCCACTACCAGCAACAGTTCACCCTGCAATGGCG
>CASBQX010000281.1 GCA_949127925.1 Synechococcales cyanobacterium PMM_0002 | reverse complement strand
CCTGTGGCCAGTGCGTCTTCCCCATTCGACGGCGGCACCAGCGCTACGGCGGCGATCGCGTCATCGTCATCTAACCGCTGCACCCGCACCCCGGTAGCTGCCCGCGACTGACAAGAAATAGCGTTGACGGCTTGGCGAATGATAATACCGCGACTGGTGACCAGAATCATCTCGTCATTGTCATTCACTACCCGCAGCGCCGCCAATTGGTCATTTGCTTTGCGGAAGCGCAGGGCACGCAGGCCCATCCCGGCACGGCGCTGGAGGCGGAACTGGGCGATTGGCACCCGTTTACCCAAACCGCCCGTAGTAATCACCAAAATCCAAGGGCCTTGAGCGGCGGGCATTTCGACCTCTTGATCGTCCACCTCAATCTCCACCTCAGCCTCCTCGCTTTCAGCAATGCTTTGCACCACCTGACTGGGCAAAATATCCATGCTGATCAGCTCGTCACCGCCGCGTAGCGACATTGCCCGCACGCCTCGCGTTGGCCTACCCAATGGCCGTAGCTGTTCGTGGTTGGTGCGGAAGTGGATTGTCATGCCCTTGCGAGAGCCGATGATAATGCTATCGTCGGCGCTGGCCAGCCGCACCCAGCGCAGTTGGTCGCCCTCCTCTAAGGAAATCGCAATCAAGCCATTGGTGCGAATGTTGCTAAAAGCAGATAGCTGCGTTTTTTTGATGTAGCCCTTTTGCGTCAGCATCACCAGATACACGTCGTCGCTAAATTCGGTGACCGATACCACGGAGGTGATTTTTTCGTTGTGGGGAATCGGCAATAGCTGCACCACGGGCATCCCGCGTGAGGTGCGCGATCCGGTCGGGATCTGATATGCCCGCAGGCAGTACGCCACGCCGCGATCGCTAAAAAACAGCACATTGTCGTGGTCGTTGCAGGTCATGAAGTGGTCGATACCATCGTCTTCCTTCATGCGGGTGCCTAATTTACCCCGCGTCGCCCGGTTCTGCGCCTCAAACGTGCTGACTGGCATCCGCTTAATGTATCCCTGCTCTGTGACCAAGACGATCGCCTGCTCATTGGCAATCAAGTCCATGTCAAACAGTTCACCGTCTAGTGGCTCAATCACAGTCAGGCGAGGGGTAGCGTGAGCTGCCCGCAGTTCCCCAATTTCTGTGATTATGATCTCCAAAATGCGTTCACGCCGAGCCAAAATGTCGTTCAAATCGGCAATTTTGATTTGCAGATCGTCATGCTCATTGTGAATTTTGTCAGCTTCTAGCGCAGTGAGACGGCGCAACTGCATTTGCAAAATGGCATCGGCCTGTACTTCCGATAGGCCATAGGTGGCAATTAGCTCCTGTTTAGCAGTCGGGGTGTCGGCCGCGCTGCGAATTAGAGCAATGATGGCATCCAAATTGGCCAGGGCAACCAGCAACCCTTGCAGTAGATGATCGCGCTCTTCCGCCTTGCGCAATTCGTAGCGGGTGCGGCGGGTAATGGTTTCAATGCGGAAGTCTAAAAAGACCTGAAGCGTATGGCGAATGGTTAGCAGCTGCGGTTCAGAGTTGACCAGCGCCAGCGCATTCACGCCAAAGTTGGCCTGGAGCGGCGTTTGCTTGTAGAGGTTGTTGAGCACCACGCGCGGATAGGCGTCGCGGCGCAGCTCAATTACAATTCGCATACCATCGCGATCGCTCTCATCGCGAATGTCGGAGATCCCCTCTAAGCGATGCTCGTTCACCATTTCGGCGATTTTTTCGATCAGCGCTGCCTTATTCGTCTGGAAGGGTAGCTCGGTAATAATGATGGCTTCGCGATCGGGCGCGCCACGTCGCTCTAGCGTTTCGATAGCGGCCACCCCGCGCATCGTGATCGAACCTCGCCCGGTAGTATAGGCTTCACGAATCCCGCTAGTGCCCAAGATTTGCCCGCCCGTCGGAAAATCTGGCCCCGGAATGTACTGCATCAACTCTAGGTCGGTGATGTCGGGGTTTTCAATCATCGCCACCACGCCGTCCAGCAATTCGCCTAGGTTGTGGGGCGGAATGTTAGTCGCCATCCCCACGGCAATCCCCGAAGACCCGTTGAGGAATAGCTGCGGTACCCGGGCTGGCATGACCAACGGTTCCTGCTGCGATCCGTCGTAGTTGCTGCCAAAATCGACCGTTTCCGACTCGATATCGCGCAGCAAGGCATTGCTGGTTAGGGGACGCAGCCGACACTCGGTATACCGCATCGCCGCCGGAGGATCGTTGTCAACCGAGCCAAAGTTGCCATGGCCATCAATCAAGCGCACCCGCATCGAAAAATCTTGTGCCATCCGCACCAAGGCGTCATACACCGCCGTATCGCCATGAGGATGGTATTTACCAATCACGTCTCCCACTACACGGGCGCACTTTCTAAAGGGGCGATCGGGTGACAAACCCAGCTCGTGCATAGCGTACAAAATCCGGCGGTGTACTGGCTTCAGCCCGTCTCTGGCATCCGGCAACGCCCGCCCTACAATCACGCTCATGGCGTATTCCAGGTATGACCGGGACATCTCGTTCCGCAAGTCAGTCGGCACAATCCGGTCTTGAGGCGATTCCTGGGAGAAAGTCATACCGTGCGAAACTCCGAACGTGTGAACCGTAGAATGGCTGAAATCACGAGGCTGCTAGAAACGCGTGATTAATGCTTGAAATGATTGAAAAATCAGCATTTCGGCCTATCAAATCTTAGCACGATCTGACCTGTTTTGAGGGGGCAAAAGGTTGGATATGATACCGTTTGATTGGCTGCCACACACGTAGGGGTGAAGCATTTGCATCAGTATGCTGGCCACATAGTCGAGATCTCGGTGCAAATGCTTCACCCCTACCCCATCAGGTAACCCGTTCGGCAGGGCAATTTCCTTGCGGGGACACTATGCCATGCATGAATGGGGCGATCGCCAGAATTACCCCTTCAACCAACCAAACACATCATTCACAGTTAGAGTCAACTCTAGGCTGGGTAAAACGGGGAGAACATCATGTTCGATTAACTCAGTGGGAAGTTGATCGGGACGAAAAGCCAGAGTTATTCGTTCGTCTGGAT
>CASBQX010000280.1 GCA_949127925.1 Synechococcales cyanobacterium PMM_0002 | reverse complement strand
CCTGGTGCTTATGGCGCAGTGGACCCACACTCATCCATCCCGAACTGAGTTGTGAAACGCTGATGCGGCGAAGATAGTTGGAGGGCAGCTTCCTGCAAAAATAGCTCGGTGCCAGGTTAGTACTAAACAAAAAGGTTCTACGTTAATTCGTAGAACCTTTTTTGTTTTTCTCCAGTTACAAGTTAGCTCAGGCTGCTGGGCTTATCTGAATAGGTGATTTTTTGTTAGTAGCTTCTTTTGTAAGGGAACTATGGAAAAGACCTAACTATTTGAGGTGTATCTACTATGGCAAGCGCAGGATTAAACAAATGGATTGTAAGCGGCAATTTGGCGGCAGATGCTCAGGTTAAGTCGGTTGAGCTACGAAATGGGGAGAAGGCCACCGTTGCCAAGGCAACTCTATACGTGAGGAAACCTAGGGATCGAGATGAGTCTTTCACTATTTCATTGAATATTTGGGAGCGCTCAGCCGCGTGGCGCAAACTTCAATACTTGAAGAAAGGGTCTCTAATTATTTGTACAGGAAGCATAGAGCCAAATCCTTATATCTCTAGCAATGGAAATGTTCCTAGAGCAGGATTGGAAATGACAGTGCTAGATATTGATCTAGATATTGTGCGAGATGGGGATATTGCTACGAATGATGTTTCAGTTGAGATTCCTGTTGAACAAGACTTAGAGACAGCTTCGTTCTAGGTGGTTTCTAGGAATTATGAGATGGAAATTCTAAGGAAAATGTATGAGGATGATTACTTTACTGTTTCCTTGTGCATTTTCCCTAGGACACTAAGGTCGACTTGATCCAATTTGAAGGGGAGGAAAGGAGCAAAATTTGGGAATCAGAAAAGCGTTATCTGAGTTTTCCTGATGAACTTGCTAGCGAAAGAGTTAATACCCAAGCCTGGTTAGGGTGCTGGCTCAGCCTACTATGCCACGCTGCCTAAATTGGATAAAGTCGAGCTGGGAATTGATATTTGTACTCCTGTAGTTATATTTTTATTCTTCACTCTAATCCTTTTATCAGACTACTCATTTGATTGATATCTACGTTGCCGCCGCTGATAATAACACCAATCCGTTTGTTGGGTTCATAGATTACATGTTCTAAAAGAGCAGCAGCTCCTAGTGCTCCTGTTGGCTCAATTAACAATTTCATGCGTTCCCAAAAGAATTTGATAGTTTTAAGTAACGCTTCGTCAGTGACAGTCACCATGTCGTGCACATAGTGCATGATTAGGGGGAAGGTGATGGAGCCTAGTGATGGAGTACGGGCACCGTCAGCAATGGTGTTGGGGTTGGTAACGGTCTGTAGAGTTTTGGTATGAAAAGAGCGAGCTGCATCATCTCCTGCTGTAGGTTCTACACCAATGACTTTGCAATTAGGAGAAAGTGAGTGAGCCGCGATCGCGCTCCCTGATAGTAAGCCGCCGCCGCCACAGCAGACTAAGAGGTAATCGAGTGAGCCTACTTCTTCAATGAGTTCTTTCGTCGCTGTCCCTTGTCCGGCAATGACAGCAGGAGCGTTAAAGGGTGGAATGATTGTGTAGCCTTTTTTTGCTGCGAGTTGAGAGGTTAGCACCTCTCTATCAGCAGTGGCACGATCGTATAAGATTATCTCTGCCCCATACCCTTTTGTGGCGGCCTGTTTCACGGTAGATGAATCGCTTGGCATGATGATCGTAGTCGGAATGCCAAGCAGTTTTCCACAAAGAGCGATCGCCTGCGCATGGTTTCCGGAGGAATACGCCAAGACACCCTGCTGCTTTTGGGTTGGAGAAAGCTGGGTCATGGCGTTAAATGCACCCCGAAATTTAAACGACCCTGTCCGCTGAAAATTCTCGCATTTAAAGAACGCTTGGCTTTGGGTGCGTTCATCAACCGTACGTGACGTGAAAACAGGCGTTTGATTGGCTTGACCCTGAAGTCGCTGAGCGGCGGCTTCGATATCTGCGTAAACTACAGGTAGCTCTTGCGCTAGGTGGCCAGTAAGAGGAGGGAGGGGCATGGCTCTATTTTGTTGAGTCTAAGTCTGAGAATACGGCGCGGATTTCTTCCACCCGTTTGCGATTCACACCTAGGTCAGATTTTCCTAGTCGAGAGGCAGAGCGGACATGAATAACCTGATCAGCCTCATCTAGGTAAAACTCTACATCGTCTACGAAGCCCATCAGCGGAGTGGCAAACTCAGCATAGAGATAGGTGCTGTTTTCGGTAATGAGTTTAGTCCGTGGCATGGATTGGAGGACAGATTTTAGAGTCTCGATCGCCTGCAATGGCTCAGACTGGTAGGTAAATGCGGGGATACTGTGTTCTGTATCGGCTGTTGCACATTGACTGCTAACGCAGTTGGGTGAATCAGGGCAAGGTGCTAGTTTTCCTTGGTTTAGACCAAGATTATCGGGTTGTTTGCCTGCGAATGAAAACAAAGGAGAACCTCCAGAAGGCGTGTTATTGTTAGGGCGAGTTGACGAAGCTTGGGCACTGAGAGGAGCTGGACTGAGTGCTAGTAAGGCTACCAGTAAAGATATCAGCAGGGCGGTAAAGATTGACTTGGGCACAAACGCTCCTCTGGTTTTAGATGTCTACGTGATTTCCATTGGTTGACACTCCCCGGCGTGAACGCACGGAGATTCTTAATTCAGCGACTGACCTTTAAGCGCCGTATCTCTTGCGAGCAATCTTCAAACCTTTCAACCGTGAAAAGACACCAATTGACGAGCCTGATTTACAGCAACCCCAGAGGGTCT
>CASBQX010000279.1 GCA_949127925.1 Synechococcales cyanobacterium PMM_0002 | reverse complement strand
AGTTCTGGGAAGGTGCGCGAGAGAATGCGATCGCTTCCCTTAAATGCAGTCGATTGATATACGCCTGTTTCATCTAATAAGTAAACAAAAACTGTGGGTGTTTTTGGGTTGCCGAGGTAGGTTCTGCTGCCAATAGCGAGATAGTCTACAATCCAGTATTCAGCCACTCCTAGACGTTGATATTCATCGAGTTTATCAATGTAATCATCTTCCCAATTAGTTGAAACCACTTCTATTGCCAACTGAATCGGTTGGTCTAATGCAGCATAGGCAAATCGGTTTGAGTGCCAGACACTACGATCAACCACGCTAACATCAGGATGGCGACCTTGTGGCTGACCATTTGCAGAGAGGGTTTCAAGCACCAATCTTCCGGTGACTCGGTAATTCAAATTAAACTGTTCAACGTTTCGATCAAACGTTTGGATCATAAAATCGGCAATATCATCGTGCCATCTAATTGCCCTGATTTCAACGATTTCTCCCTCAACCAGTTCATACCGTCCGTCTGCGGGATATTGATCAAGAAATTGATCAAAGGTTAGCTTTTGTTTAATAACGGTAGTCATTGTAAATTTCTCCCAGTTCTTAATTTCTAGATTTATAAAGCTCAAATCATCATAGGTAGTAATCAATATTGTAGGTGTTGCGCTGGTGTGGGGTGAGATCCTTCACTGGCGCAAACGCAAGTTCATTTTTATTGTTGCCAACGCCTTCAGCCAGTTCCAGGTTGCAGGGGTACTACCGCAGAGTCAGGCGATCCGCGTAGGCAAGCCAACGCTCACCATGCGCCACGCCCAGCCCCAAAAACTCAATCCCAAAAATCTGTTGCAAAATACGCTTGCCAAAAATTCAAATCTCTAGTACGGTTGATTCTCAGTACAAACAAATATCCGTAATTCAAAGCGTCACCTGGGAACTGTACCAGCAGCCCCAGGCGACTAACCCTCAAAACTGCGAACCAGTTCGGAGGGCTAGGGGCAGTTTATCACTCCACTAGCCACCCTGACTTTGCTATGGCCACCAGCCACAGCAGCCAAACAGCAGGGTGGCTTTGAGTTTGGGTATCTCTACACACCCATCTCTCTTAGTGGAGTGAAACACTGTCATGACCTACAATCCTATTTCTCTGCAACCGATCAACCCCGATCCGCGCATTTTGACGCTGCTAATTATTGGCACCGCAGACCACGTTAGGGCACATATTTTGCGGCAACACAGCCTTGGGGTGGCCGAAGCAGGCTCCTGGAGTAAATTGATCCCCGTGCCCAGTTGCCCTGGTAAATTTATGTGCATCCTCAACCGCATCATGGCGTAGCTTGCCCGGTTGGCGGGGATGCATAGCCGTCGCCACAAACGTTAGGACGCAGGTTAGCACGTCAGCCAACAAGGGGCTTAAGCCCCTTGTCCTAAGATGACTGGCTGAAGCTATATCCCGCAGGGGTGAAGCATTTGGTTCTCCTAGTTGATGTAATAATCCCGTGTGCCTTTGGCTTTAATCGCATCGCCTAGACGGTTCAATGCATGCACATAGGCAGCGGTGCGCATCGAGATGTTGAGGTCTTGGGCGATCGCCCAAATCCGTTCTGCTTCTAGCGTGATCGATTTTTCTAGGCGATCGTTGACTTCCTCTAGCGTCCAATACAAGCCGTTGCGGTTTTGCACCCATTCAAAGTAGCTAACGGTGACGCCGCCTGCATTCACCAAAATATCGGGAAAAACCTGGATGCCTTTGGTTTCCAGAATCGTGTCGGCTTCGGAGGTGATGGGGCCATTGGCCACTTCAAAGATGTAGCGGGCTTGGATGCGATCGCCATTCTCAGCCGTAATTTGGTTTTCGAGCGCGGCGGGCACCAATATATCTACGTCTAGTTCCAATAGCTGCGCGTTGGTGATCACCGTGTGCTCTACCTGGTTGCAAACGGTGCCCTTGCAATACACTGCTTTGAGCGTGCGGGTAGAGTCTTTCATGTGCCGCAGGCTAGGAATGTCTAGTCCTTCAGCGGCAAACACGCCGCCTTTAGAATCGCTAACGGCGACTACCTTGTAGCCTGCACTGAACAGCAGTTCGGCGATAGTGGCTCCGGCATTGCCAAAGCCCTGCACGGCAACTGTTGTGTCTTTAGGGTTGCGTTTCATCCGCACGAGGGCAGCTTGCATCACAAAAAATGCACCCATCGCGGTGGCGGTTTCGCGCCCCAGACTGCCGCCCATGCTGACTGGTTTGCCTGTCACGACTGCTGGCGTAATTTTGCGCTGAATGATGCTGTATTGATCCATCATCCAACCCATCACCATTTGATTGGTGTAAACGTCGGGGGCAGGAATATCCACATCAGGGCCAATGAAATCGGCGATCGCATCCACATATCCCCGCGTCAGGCGCTCTAGTTCAAATTTGGAAAGCTCCTTGGGGTTCAGCGTAATCCCACCCTTGGCTCCCCCAAACGGCAGGTTCAACACCGCACATTTAAACGTCATCCAAAATGCCAGCGACTGCACTTCATCTAGCGTGACGCCGGGATGATAGCGGACGCCGCCCTTGGTGGGACCTCGGCTGTCGTCATAGCGCACCCGATAACCCTGAAAAATTCTCAGTGTGCCATTATCCATCCGCACCGGGATGGACACAATCAAGCTGGCTTTGGGGAAGCGCAACCGCTCCGCCACATCTTCATCAACTGCCACATACTGCAATGCTTTTTCGAGGCGCTGGTTTGCATCCGACAGCAACGAATGAGACATAAAAAACTCTCCTTTTAAGAAGCAGGTCTAAGGAGAGATCAGGCAATTTGGCACATGTGAAGCGATAAACCTGATCACACCTGTTTCTATGGTGCCCTGCAAACGGTAGCGATCGCTACCGTTTTAAGATTCTCATAACATTTGTTGATACGCAGAATTGGCGTACCCTCAATGCTTGGGTCGGGGCATGGCACTGCCATGCCCCGACGGCAGGTGTCGCTTACAACACTCTGAGCACGCTGGGAATGGCGGCGATCGCCTCAAAGCCGCGCAGTTCGTCTAAGGCTTGGCGGAAATTGCCCTCGCGGACATCGTGCGTCACCACTACAATTTCGGCCAGGTCGTCTTTGTATCCGGTTTGCACCACCGATTCCAAACTGACATCGTGGTTGCCAAAACAGGTACCCAGCCGCCCAATCACACCCGACATATCGTGTGTCAAAAAGCGGGCATAGAAGCGGGTGACTAGCTCCTCCATTGGGCGCAGGGTGCAATAGTGGGTGTGGATGCAGGCCAGCAGGGGATGGAGGTTGGGCGGGTTGCCGCCGCAGGTTTTGAGGATGGCGACAATATTTTGAATATCGGACACGACGGCGCTGGCTGTGGGACCCGCGCCTGCCCCTCGGCCAAATAGCATCACCTGCCCCACCGGGTCGCCTTCAAACAGGATGGCGTTGTAGACATCGTTGACGCTGGCGAGGGGATGGGTTTTGGGTAATAGCGTTGGGTGAACCCGCACTTGCAGCTGGTCGGCGCTGTCGCCAGCAGCGGTAGGCGGTTCGCGCAGGGCGGTGGCCAAGAGTTTAATCACAAAGCCTAGGCGATCGGCATAGGCAATGTCGGCAGCGCTGACGCCACGGATGCCTTCGCAATACACGTCATCTAGCTTAATGCGTCCACCAAAGGCCAGCGAGGCCAAAATGGCGATTTTATCGGCGGCATCCAACCCGTCTACGTCGGCGCTGGGGTCGGCTTCGGCATAGCCGAGCTGCTGTGCGTCGGCCAATACAGCGTCAAAGTCTGCACCCTCTCGCTGCATCCGCGTCAGGATATAGTTTGTGGTGCCGTTGACGATGCCAATCACCCGATGGATGCGGTTCACGCTCAGCGATTGTTTCAGCGGCTGGATCACCGGAATCCCTCCTGCCACCGCCGCTTCGATCATGACGTAAACCCCTGCCGCATTGGCCGCGTCAAAGATTTCGTCACTGTAGCGGGCAATCACGGCTTTGTTCGCCGTAACGACGTGTTTGCCGTGGGCGATCGCGCTCAAAATCAGCGACCGAGCCGGTTCTAGCCCGCCAATTACTTCTACCACAATGTCGATATCCGGGTCGGTGACGATGGCCGCCAAATCGGTAGTCAGCACTGAATTGGGCAGTGTCACCGGGCGCGGTTTGTCGAGCGATCGCACCCCCACCCGACAAATTTCAATTTCCTGCAACAGCGGATGCCGCAACGCCGGATTCAGCAAAATCTCTGCCGTTCCTGCACCCACAGTCCCCAATCCCAACAAGCCTACTTTGAAAACCACAGCCTACCGTCCGCGTGAATACTCTACCTTAATTAAGTTTAGGGGAGGGAGGGGAAGGAGGAAGGATGAGGGATGAAGGATGAGGGATGTTCGGCTTTGCCGTTCGCGAAGCGTAGGATGAAGGACGAATTTCAATTCCGCAGTTTGCGATTCTGGTTCTCTTTAATTTGGGCGTAATAGGTGCCTGTGAGGATGGCGATCGCGTAGATGATCACGCCGATGGCATAGACTATGCTGCCAAGCAACTGACCTTGGGGCAGCAGGCGCAGGTCTAGTAATAGGAAGTGCCAGTCGTGGAGCACACCTTCGCCGCCGAGCAGGGGCAGCAGGCGGAGCTGGGCGTCTTTGATGTAGATGGAAACGTCCCAAAAGTTTTCGCCCGTCCAGCACAGGGCAACGGCGGCGGCGTAGGGTTGTTGGGTACAAAAAAAGTAGCCGCTGATGACGGCAGGCACCAGAATTTGCAGCAGGGAGCCGCCTAAAATGTGCAAAAAGTGGCCAAAAATCATAAATAGGGTGTGGCCTGCTTCATGAAAAATTAGGTTGACGCCGTGAATGAACATCATCAGCAGGTTGGTGCCGTTGATGAAGCCGCTGACCGTATAGTGGGGGGCGCAAAAATATCCGTAGGCGGCTAGGGCGATAATGAAGCCGAGCTTCAATGGATCAAATTTGCATGTCCATGCGCCGGGTACCAGGATGGCCTGGGCGCGAGAACGATGGTGGGTGGGGCGTTTGGGCATGACGGTGGAGTGGGGTGAACGTCGCCTAACTACACCTACATTAATCACGCGAGAGCAGGAGTGGCAATGGGATAGGCAATGGTGATACTGAATTTAATACAGTTTCCCAGGGTAAATACAGTCGGCGCGATCGCGATCGCCGCCCCAACGCTGCTACCATCGCTTTCTGTAGGAACATGGCACTGCCATGCCCTCACCCAACAATTGATCTGGCGTGATCATTAATTAAATTGGTATGACTTAGGT
>CASBQX010000278.1 GCA_949127925.1 Synechococcales cyanobacterium PMM_0002 | reverse complement strand
GCCAACCCGCCTACTGCGGGCACTGCGATTGATACTACCGAAAGACAGCGGCGAGATACTCCCATCTCACTGGAGCATGTGACGCTGATGACACCGAAGGGGCAGCGGATGCTGATCAGCGATCTCTCTGCTGAACTAGAACCCGGCAAAGGGCTAGTGATTGTGGGTCAGAGCGGCGCGGGCAAGAGTTCACTATTGCGGGCGATCGCCGGACTGTGGGATACCGGAACGGGTCGAATTATCCGCCCTGACCTGGCTCAAATGCTGTTTTTACCCCAGCGCCCCTACATGGTGCTAGGCACTTTGCGCGATCAGTTGCTGTACCCAAACTTAGCCGCAGATACCGACGAGAGTCAATTGCGCCAAGCTCTCCAGCAAGTAAATCTAGCAGACTTAGCAGAACGTGTTGGCGGCTTTAACGTAGAGCTGACCTGGGCCGACGTTCTGTCTTTAGGCGAACAACAACGGCTGGCATTTGCCCGCCTGGTCCTGAGCAAACCACCCTACGTGGTGTTAGATGAAGCCACCAGCGCCTTAGATCTAAGCAACGAAAAACGGCTCTACGATCGCCTCCGAGAAAGTGCAACCACCTTCATTAGCGTTGGGCATCGTCCCAGTCTGCTGAAGTATCACGACTATGTCTTGGAATTAACTGGAGATACCCACTGGAATTTAACCCGCGCCGAAGACTACACCGCAACGGATCAGGTGTTTAGTTAGCGTGAACCATATCAAGTTTAGGGCGAACAACCGTTCGCCCCTACAGGCCGTGTTGCCTCTTATCCTTCATCCTACGCTTCGCGTAGCTTGCTTCTCGGGACGAGTACGGCAAAGCCGAACATCCTTCATCCTTCATCCCTCATCCTCCATCCTCCATCCTTTCCACCACTCCCTCCTGTCCATTCACCCTCACCCGCTGCCCATCCCGCAACTGTTGCATAGCATTGTGTACATCCATCACAGCAGGGATACCATACTCGCGGGCAATAATAGCACCGTGGGAGAGGCGACCACCGGCTTCGGCAATAATGCCTGCCGCCTGGACTAATAGAGGTGACCAGCCAGAATCGGTATAGGGCACCACCAGAATTGTGTTGCGCTCTAAAGTGGTAACAGATTGCAGCGATCGCACCACTAACACCTGGCCTTCGACAATTCCAGGACTGGCACCAATCCCTCTCAGCATTTGGCCAGAAGCAATGGGGCGATCGCGGACATCCACTAACGGCTGCGGCGGGTCATTGCCGTATACCAGCAGGGGGATGGCGGTTTGCTGTTGGTCTTGGGTAAATTGCGATCGCCGTCTAGCCACAACCTCCTTCACCTCTAGGTGCAGCGGTAGGTGCGAGTCTGCTACCAACTGTCGGATTTCCTCAATTTCCAGAAAAAAGATATCTCCCGCTGCCGCCAGTAAGCCTGATTGCGTCCACCGCTGCTCTAGCGCCACCATACTCCAGCGCAGTTCTGCCAATAACCGACTATAAACAGCAGTGACCTCTCCTTTCAAATCTAGCCGTCGCTGTACTCGACGACTGCTAGATTTGCTAGCGGGCACAGACTGCAAACTAGCTACAGTCCTCGGGGGCTGACGGACAAACTGGGTAAATAATTCTTGAATCGGCTGCGGATTTTCTGCCCAGGTTGGCACAGCAATATCGGTGCCCACTTCACTTAAGTAGCCATATTGCGCTAAGAATTCATCCCATTGCCGCAGAATTTGCTGCCCCTCTGGAGTGGTTGTTAGGGTAGAAAAAAAGCGGGTGCGATCGCTCGTAGACTGGTCTAAGTCAGGCAGGATGCTACGGGCTTGCGTGGCCAGAGCTTGGAGCGATCGCATCGAGTCCACTTCTGGGGTGCGGCTGTTGTCCAAAGTCGCTGGGTCGGGTTTAAAAATGCCCTGGCGCACCGCTACACTCAGCGGAGCCAAAATACTGTAGTAGGTAGCGCGTCGTAGCAGCAGCAGCACTTGCTCAATTCGGCTCAGCAATGCCTCTGGTGCCAACGTTCCGACCGCCTGACTCGCTAGCTCTGCCAATCCAGGGCTAAAGTGATGGGTTTGATCTCGCTTAAAGTCAGTTTCCAGGCGGATTTCTCGCTGGAGCAGCCGCAATAAACCGGGCAGATTGCGCAGGGTAGAGGCGATCGGCGGCTTGCTGAACGCGGCTCCTCGGGTGAGAAACTCTAGGCTTTCGGGCGGCAATCCCATGCGTAAAAAGGTTTGACCCAGCAACGTAGCGTTAAAGTAAGCAGTCGCATGATGCAGGGTAGCCGTTTCGGCAAAATCTAATCCCTGGGCGCGGGTTCCGAGTACCACCGAAAAGATCTCGCCCCAAACGCCACAGGTAAGCGGTCGATTAATTGACCAGGTGAGCGGGCGGATGAATCCTGGAATGACCTCCGCTGCAATCTTTCGAGTCCAAATGGGTAGCAGAGTGGTGATCGGGCGCGACTGCAAAATCCAAACCTGCTGGCCGTCAAATGTCCACTCCACATCCTGCGGTATCCCGTGATATAGCGCCTCCAGCTGCCGCGCTAGCGCGGCCACCTGCCGGATCACGGCCTGAGGAACGTCACCGTTCTTGCCGGATAATTCTTCTACCTCCCATTCCTCGCTGCCAACTTCACCTGTGCCATGGGTTAGGGCAGTGGATTGGATCGCTGGAGTCGCTGCGCCCTGGCTCCACACCCGATATTGCTCTGGCGTGATCCGCCCCGATACTACCCGACTGGCACTCCCTGGCAGCGCCTCAATCACCACCGCATCTCCCTGCCGACTCACTGGGTCACGGCTAAAGGCTACACCAGAAAAGGTTCCTGGGACTTGAACCTGAACCAAAACTGCCATACCTGCTTCTTGCCCAAGGCGATCGCGCCGATATTGCACCGCCCTTGGCAGGTTGTAAGACGCCTGACAGCGCAGAATTGCTTGCTCTAAAGCGGGCTGACTGGTGATATCTAGAAACGACTCATATTGTCCAGCCGCAGATGCCGTATCAGAATCCTCTCCGATCGCTGAAGAGCGCGCCACAAAGGGCTGTTCGGCACTGGGTTGAATGGTCTGAATCAACGGAGCGGGGTCATCTCCTGGGGGCAAAACCCAACCCATCGGCACAGGGTAGCCTTGCTGTTTTAGGAACGCCAGCGTTGCGGCCTTTTGTCCTACTTTTTCCGACTGCAAGGGCTGATCTAATGACAGCAAAGCACGATCTCCTCTAAAAAATTTGAACATGGACTGCGAATCGGAGCGGACATTTTGATCGGATAACTCTAGATCATCGGGAATTTTTTGGTAAATCCATCCCATCAGTAAGCTTAAGGTGACCGTCGCCCCAATCAGTTCACCGTCATCGGGATGACGCAACGCGGTGACAATTGGCATTAATACCAACAGGCTAAATTTCCCCAGCTGCCGCTCTCGCAGAATGGTAAAGCCAATGCCGCCAATCAGCACAATCAACCCGGCGGCGATCGCATCGTGAGCCACAAACCCCCAGCCAACATTCGTGGTGCCAGCTCCCCGCCCCATCCAGTAGCGCCCCATCACTAGCGCAATCAGCGCGATCACTTCCCAGACAGAACCCGCCGGGAAAAAGCTTCGGGCCAATAGCACCGCCGCAATTCCCTTCCCAGCCTCCGACAGTACGGCCAACACTCCCACCCATTTGCCGCCATGGTAAAAGGCCGCCGACACGCTGACGTTGCCTGTACCCAAAGCGGTGAGCGATCGCCTGCGTATAGCCCGAAACACCCAATTAATCAACGGCACCCCGCCCAAGATTGGACAGATCACGAAGATCAATAAAACTCCCCAAACCTGTATCAATGTCATGGATTGCAGGCAAATTGCTTAAAACGTCCCTCTAGCAAGGGTGCTGGTCAGTCCTCATTCTAAACTGAGGCACTTGCTCTCACGCACGAAAAAAACGCCCTCCATCTCTGAAGGGCGCTTATGTCAAAGACTATCGATAGCCGTAGCTAAATTTAGCCGTTGATGGCAGGTGCCGTCAAAGCCACAGGAGCCGCTTCGCCAGCTGCCAAGTCGAGTGGGAAGTTGTGAGCGTTGCGCTCGTGCATTACTTCCATACCCAAGTTAGCGCGGTTCAAGATGTCAGCCCAGGTGCTCACCACACGACCCTGAGAGTCGATGATGCTCTGGTTGAAGTTGAACCCGTTCAAGTTGAACGCCATCGTGCTGATGCCCAATGCCGTGAACCAAATCCCAATCACTGGCCATGCACCCAAGAAGAAGTG
Source organism: Synechococcales cyanobacterium PMM_0002 (assembly GCA_949127925.1). Classification (GTDB taxonomy): domain Bacteria; phylum Cyanobacteriota; class Cyanobacteriia; order Elainellales; family Elainellaceae; genus CASBQJ01. The sequence goes on along the minus strand of CASBQX010000278.1, from coordinate 814 downwards.
CAAGGAGCGTGAGTTGTTGAACGATGCATATTGGAAGATCAACCGACCGAAGTAGCCGTGGGCTGCAACGATGTTGTAGGTCTCTTCTTCTTGACCAAACTTGTAGCCGTAGTTCGCAGATTCGGTCTCAGTCGTCTCACGCACTAGGCTGGAGGTGACCAATGAACCGTGCATTGCCGAGAACAAGCTACCGCCAAACACACCCGCTACGCCCAACATGTGGAAGGGGTGCATCAAGATGTTGTGCTCTGCTTGGAACACGAACATGAAGTTAAACGTACCGGAGATTCCCAAAGGCATCCCGTCAGAGAAGGAACCTTGACCAATCGGGTAGATCAAGAATACTGCTGTTGCGGCTGCTACTGGTGCAGAGTAGGCAACGCAGATCCAAGGACGCATGCCCAAGCGGTAGGATAGTTCCCACTCACGACCCATGTAGCAGAACACGCCAATCAAAAAGTGGAATACAACCAGTTGGTATGGGCCACCGTTGTACAGCCACTCATCCAATGAGGCGGCTTCCCAGATGGGGTAGAAGTGCAAGCCAATCGCGTTAGAAGATGGGACAACTGCACCAGTGATGATGTTGTTGCCGTACATCAAGGAACCTGCAACTGGTTCGCGGATGCCGTCGATGTCAACGGGAGGAGCAGCTACGAAGGCGATCAAGAAGCAGGTGGTTGCAGCTAGCAGGGTAGGTACCATCAACACACCGAACCAGCCAATATATAGGCGGTTGTTGGTGGAGGTGACCCACTCGCAAAACTGTTCCCACACGTTGGCACGCTCGGTGCTACGGATTGTTGTGGTCATG
>CASBQX010000277.1 GCA_949127925.1 Synechococcales cyanobacterium PMM_0002 | reverse complement strand
TCTAGAAACTTAAGTATTTAGTCCGCTACTAAATTTAAATCTAATTCAAACGTTACAGACTAGCGTTGCGCTGTTTTGGTGTGGTAATTGCCTGTTGACTGCCAGCTAACAACAAATTACACTTAAGCCTCAATTTACCATTATGCTGCTGAGACCGATCAGCCAGGAGGAGTATATTCCTGAAACACTTGCTTTAACCGTTAGCTTAAGAGGCACTCGCGAAACCCGAGATAATTGCCAGCTATTTCGTCTTGCCGGTCTGCTGGATGCATTCTCGGAACCTACTTTCCGTAAAGTGCTAGATAAATATGTGGAGGAAGGCCCCTTCAACATTATTTTGGATCTGTCTCAAATAGACTTTATCGACAGTTCTGGCATTGGCGCACTTGTCCAGATTGCGAAAAAAATTCAAAACTCAGGTGGCAGTTTGCAGCTCATTACCAACCCAAGAGTGATGCAAACGGTCAAAATGGTGCGTTTGGAGCAGTTCTTCAAGCTTCAGCCTAGCGTCGAGGCTGCTTTGGAGAATGTCAAACGGCCTTGATCAGCCGACACAACTTGTTTCAGGGAGTGAAGTGCAGCGGTTATCACCCGCTGCACTAGCCTATATTGGCGATGCAGTTTATGAGCTGCATGTTCGTACACGCTGTTTGCTGCCGCCAAAACGGATCCAGGCTTATCACGAGCAGGTAGTTGCTCAGGTACGAGCCGAAAGTCAGGCGCGCTATTTGCGATCGCTCCATCCATGCTTAACTGTCGATGAGCTAGAGATTTTGAAACGAGGGCGCAATGCCGCTGCCCGTGGGCCCAAACGAGTCGATCCAGAGATTTATCAGCAGGCAACCAGTTTAGAAACACTTCTTGGCCACCTCTATCTAACCAACCCTGCTCGCCTCACCGAACTGCTATCGATGCTGTGTTTTGAACCGAAGCTCGACGGGCTAGAGCAGCCATAAGCTAATGGGGCGGTTTACAATTGCCACGTAAATGACCAGGCTGACCCGTATCCTAGACAACATCCAAAAAGAACTTCAGGGATTCTGTAACTTACACGATCCTGCCTCAGCTCTTGTATGCTGGATTAGCCCGGATTGAAGCTTGCCTGTCTAAACGTACCTGGCACAATAACAGTCTGAAATTTTAAGAACAGTCTGGGACAACACACTGAGTCAGGAGAACATGACAATGGCTGCTAGAGATCGCGGTGGAAATTTTCAGGGACAGCCCGCTCGTAAAGGGCAAGGCCAACCAAAGCCAAAGCCTTCAATGGGTAAGAGGGGTTCTGTCAAACGGTCACAACCGTCCGAGTATGGGGATGCCCGACCCGAGCGTTTCAGCGATCGCCCCACCTCTAGAAGCGATCGCCCCTCAGCAGATCGCTCCAGTGGATATAGCGATAACGGTCGCAGTAAACCTGATCGAAATCATAGTAATTCCGCTCGCAGCTATGGCGATCGCAACAATTCTGAGCGCAATAATTCCGAGCGCAGCTATAGCGATCGCCCTGCGCCTCGAACCGGACGCGGAGATACCGGCAGTGATAGCCCGCGCCCAACTCGTAAAGAAAGGCGAGCAGAAGAATTTGGCCATGGGGATCGTTCCACACCCACAGCTAGACGAACTCCAGGCCATGACGGAGCGTCTGGAGCCGATCAGCGTCCCACCCCCCGCGCCCGTCGCTCAGAAGACTCCCGCTCGGACGCCTACAGTGATGGCAACGGTGGCGGCGGGGAAAGTCGGCATTCGGCACCGAAAGCCCGACGGTTTGCCAAGCGATCGGTGTCAGAATCCCCCAGCTATCGAGATGGCAGTCGCCCCGCACCCAAGGCGCGGCGTTCAGAAGGCTATGGTGAGGGCGGGCAGTCGGCTCCACGGGCGCGGCGATCGCCTGCTATCTATGCCGATGGGACGCGCCCTGCCCCCAAGGCGCGGCGTGAAAGCTATGGAGAAGGCGGCCAGTCGGCTCCTAGAGCGCGACGCGCCCCCAGTGGGCAAGATCCCTATTCGCGCAAACGGAAGATGTTCGCGCCTCCCGCCAACGAGTTTGCGCCTGACTCTACCCCTGCAGACGAGTTCTCTAGTGATGGTGATCTTGAAGATGCCAACCCCGATTTAATCTATGGTCGGCATACGGTTCTAGCCGCACTAGAAGGCGATCGCCAACTCAACCGTATTTGGATTCTGCCTAAATACCGCTACGATCCCCGGTTCCACACCTTGATCATGCAGGCGAAGGCCAACGGAGCGGTGATCGATGAAGTTGAACCGCGCCGTCTCGACCATTTGACCAATGGAGCGAACCATCAAGGCGTAGTGGTGCAAGTTGCCCCCTATGCCTATGCCGAGTTGGGAGATTTAATTCAGCAGGCAAAAGCAGCATCTGACCAACCCGTAATTTTAGTGGCAGACAGCATCACCGATCCCCACAATTTGGGTGCCATTATCCGCACGGCTGAGGCGATTGGCGCGCAAGGATTAGTGATCCCCCAACGCCGCTCGGTAGGGGTAACCTCTACTGTCATGAAGGTGGCAGCCGGAGCACTGGAGAAATTTCCAGTAGCGCGAGTCATCAATCTCAGTCGAGCACTAGAAGAGCTAAAGGAAGCTGGCTTCTGGATTTATGGCACCGACGCCGAGTCGGGGCAAGCGATTAGCACTGTGACCTTTCACAAAGCTACGGTGCTGGTGATCGGCTCGGAGGGTGAGGGTTTGGCAATGCTGACGCAGCGCGGTTGTGATGTGTTGGTCTCTATTCCGTTGCGTGGCAGCACCTCTAGCCTAAATGCATCTGTGGCGGCTGGAATGACGCTATATGAAGTGTATCGCCAGCGCTGGGCCAACACACTGTCCCTGAGTGCATTGCAAAAGTGAACCGCAGGGTGCGCCGATGGACGGCTTGATGGACACATGTACGCACAGATCGGTGCATGGGGCGCTGGGTAACGCGCTAGACGCTTGGATAGATAAATGAATGTATGCCGGGATCACGGGATTCCGGCATACCTGTATTGATGTGAGACTCAAAATTCTGAACAGGTTTGTTCAGACGTGCAGAATTGTGGATGTAGACAAACCTGTATTTTTTGTGAAACGGCAAAGACGCTGTTTTCCCATAAAAAGTGCTACAAAGTCAGCTTCCATATAGATCTGAACCCTTTCCAGCTCAAGTTTTTTGCGATATCTTTCCTAAAGAAGATGTTAATTTAAGGCCATCAGTACACAATTTTTTCAGTGCGTTTGTGATTTCCTAGTAAATGATTAGAAGCGACAAAGGCATATGAAAGAAACCTGGACGAATTTTCTCCAAATGCTCGGCTTTGCCTGGTGGGTAGAAATAGTAACGGAAAACCCGCACTGCACCTATTACTTTGGCCCATTTGCTAGCGAAGGTGAGGCCAGCCTCTCTCAAGCGGGTTATCTCGAAGATTTGACCCAGGAAGGCGCGTTAAACATCAAGGCGGTCGTGAAGCAGTGTCGGCCCAAACAGCTCACTATTTATGACGAGAAGGAACCCGTAGTGTCGAGGGCAGCGGTTTTTGGTTGATGGGAGCGTGCGCCATCTGGCTAGGCTAGGCTAGATATGTGAAGTCTGTGCCCCCCTGTGGGAGGTGCCCGTAGGCGCTTGGGTTACCGACCATTGGGTTACCGGCTATTGGGTTACCGATTAGTGGGTCTGCCCACAGCGTCTGGGTGGGCACCAATCCACCGATCGACATCAGCCAATACCTGTTGAGGAATTTCCCAGGGAAAGAGATGAGCGGTGCTGGGATAGCACTGCCATTCGCAGTTGGGCAGGGCTTGAGCGGTTTCTTGACTAGATGCCGCCGTAATGTGGCGATCGCATTCTCCGGCCAGCATGAGGCAAGGAACGTGGATCTGTGGCAGATCTGGCAGGCGATTGTAGCCTGCTCTCAGGGCTTGATTCAACGCCCGGTCGGCAGCGGCTGATGTTTGAAAATAGGCCGGAACTGCCGCATCGCCAATATACCGATAGGCTTCGGCTGTATGCTGCTGAATCAGATGGCGAAATAGCGATCGCTTCCCAAATAGTTCAATATTGGGCTGCCAACCCGGTTGCACCCAGTTGACCAAGGCGGCCACCCCAGTCAACAGGTTATCTTGCCAGCTAATGGGAGGATGACTGCCTCGCGGGCGCGCAGCCGTTGCCACCAAAATCAAACCACTGACCCGCTCAGGCAATCGTAGCGCTAGCTCTGTGGCCAAAATTCCCCCCAGCGACCAGCCCAGCACCAAGCAGCACGAGATCTCAAAGCGATCGAGCAGCGCTTCTAGGTCAACTAGATGATCGGCCATGACAAAGTCCTGGGACGCTTTGCTGTTGCCATAACCGCGCAAATCGGGCGCAAGCGTCTGGAACTGCTGCGACAAGTGTTGGGTAAAAACCGACATGTTGTTTGCCGATCCCGGATGGCCGTGCAAACAGAGAATGGGATAGCCGTCGCCTCGAACCTGGACATTGAGAAAGTGGGGAGAGCCTGTCATGCTGTAGGTGAAGAAGAAAACATCAAGCACAAGAAGCCAACCTGACCGGGTTGGCGATCGCGTCTCTTATTTATTCTTCTGTTTTAGTGGGGTTTGCTCAAGAGTGGATCTCCGATCCCCTGATTCAAACCCACCCTGTTCAATTAGATGCTGCACCACACCTCGGATTACTTTGCGGACAGCGGGTTCGCTGCCTGTGTTGTCGATCGCCACTGTGATCACGTAGCGATCGCCCCTAATGTTGACCCCTGTGGTGCTACCCAACACCTTAGAATTTTGCCCGGTTTTTTCGCCAATCCACACGGCGGGACGCTTAGTGGCTTCGTAACCCAGCGCCCAGTCGTATTGATTGACCAGCCCTTCTAGAATCAGGTCATCGCCGGGATGCTCATTGTTGTAAATCCCCACCATCATGTCGGTGAGTTCGTCGGTGTTAATGAAATTGGGCGGGCTGCCAAGACCAGATGGGTAGGTGCGATCGCCTACAAGTTTGGTTTTTACCTGAGTGACGCGGTAGCCTCGTTCTTGCAACACCTGACTGATATAGTCCCACCCCACGTAGTCAATCAGTTGGTTGGTGGCAATGTTGCTGCTGTAGCTAATCATTTGCAGCAGCACTTTGCTAATTGGATATTCTTGCCCCACCCAAATTTTGGCGGCATCTTCGGTATAATTGCCCCGGCTGACCATAATCGGCGTTTTGGGATCAATTTTTTGGGAGGCGAGTTTTTGCATGGTGGCGATCGCAATCGGCACCTTAATTAAGCTGGCGGGGCTAGCCGGAGGTTCACTGCCCTGGTAGCGACGACACTCGCGCTCCAGCGTACACACCGTGACATGCACCCGCGATCCCATCCCCGAATCATCGGCAATTTTCTTCAAAAAGCCAGAGCGAGCCGTATCGTAGCGATAGGCCGCCACATCTAAATTGGGTTCATATTCTTTCAGCTTCCGCGTCGCTTGCTGAGCCAAAAACGAATCTTTATCAACGGCCTTCAGCGCACCTACCGCCTCTTTCCATAGCGAGTAGAGCTTTTGGGCACTGGCTTGCGAACTGTCCTTGGCAGCACTGGATGTAGTGGCTTGATTGGCCAGCCGAATCGCCTTTTTCCAATTTTCTTGAGCCGTTTCTTCAACCTGAATCCGGATTTCCGTCGCCTGTAGAGTCTGCAAAAGATCTAGTGGCACGGAAGCTGCACCCGTGGCAGCCGAAATTAGAGGTGGCGGCTGCTGCTCCAATTCTGCCCGCAGGCGATCGCGCCCTTGGTATAGCTCGGCCAAAGACTTTGCCTTCGGCACAGCAGGGGACAGTTCAGAATAGGATGTTTCTAGAACGGGCGTCAGAGCGACGTGAGACTGAACCAGCACTGCTCCTGCCATGACGCCCACAGCACTAATGGGAACAACCAGCAGATACCACCACAATCGACGCATACGCCTCACACCTTTAGCGAATCACATAGATCCAAATTAATCAAACTAACTATACGACTATTCCGATAATTTATTGAAGCGTTTGGTACAACGCGCCGTAGAGACGCGATTAATCGCGTCTCTACTTTACGATCGCGTCTCTACTTTACGATCGCCCCAAAATCGGCCAGCACCCGCGCATGATTACGCAATAGCCCCAGCAAATTCAGGCGGTTGCGACGCACGGCGGCATCCTCGGCCATCACCATAACGCTATCGGCTCCGTCAAAAAACTGGCTGACCACGGGTACCGCCTGGGTTAGGGCATCTAAAAGGGTTTGATAGTTGCGCTCGGCTTGAGCCTGCTGAGTTTGCGGCACTAGCTTGACGAGGGCGTTGTAGAAAGCGTGTTCTGAGGGTTTTTCAAATAGGCGGGGATCGACCAGTGCGGTTGGGTCCAGCACATGGGTATCTAGCGCGCCCTGTTTGGCCAGTCGAGTTGAGCGGTTAACGGTTTCGTAGATGGCGTCGAGGGTTTTATTGGTGCGAATGGCTTGCAGGAAAAGGGCGCGATCGCGCACATCTAGGACATCTTGCAACGCCCGTTCGGTATAGTCTGGGTCGTTTTCGCCCAGAGCGGCATTGACCAAATCGTAGTCAATCTGGCGTTCGTCTTGCAGCAACGTGCGAATCCGCTGGAGGAAAAAGTCGCGTAGCTGATGGCGCAGTCCCACTGGATCTTTAATCGTCCCCGTACTGTAGTCGGCAATCACTTGATCCAACAATTGCTCTAAATTCAGCGGCAGGTCGGCAGCCCAGGCAATATTGACAATCGCATTAGCAGCCCGACGCAGCGCAAATGGATCGGATGACCCAGTTGGCACCAGGCCAACGCTAAAAATGCCCACTAGCGTATCGAGCCGATCGGCAATGCCCACGACCTGACCCGCCAGCGTTTGGGGTAAGCGATCGCCTGCCCCTTTGGGCAAGTAGTGTTCCATGATGGCGATCGCTATGGCCTCAGGTTCGCCACTGCTGCGGGCATACTTTTCACCCATCACACCCTGGAGTTCGGGGAATTCGCCCACCATCTGGGTCACCAGGTCGGCCTTGCACAGCAGCGCGGCTCGCAGAATCTGAGTGCGATCGGCGGCACTCACCTGGAGCTGATCGGCCACCTGTCCAGCAATTTGCACCAGCCGATTGGTTTTCTGCCGCACCGATCCCAAGTCTTCCTGGAAGGTGACGGTTTCCAAACGGGGCAGGTAGCTGTCCAGGGTTTGCTTGCGGTCGAGGTCAAAGAAGTAGCGCCCGTCCGACAGCCGCGCCCGGATCACTCGGCCATTACCTTCGGCAATAATCGCCGATTTGGCCGGGTCGCCATTAGAAATAGTGATGAAACAGGGCAGTAGGTCGGTGGCACCCTCTGAATTGGATGCGTTAGATGCGTTAGATGCGTCGGACTTAAATACCGGAAAATAGCGCTGATGGCTTTCCATTTCCATCACCAATACTTCGGCAGGGATGGCCAAAAACTCAGGGTCAAACTTGCCCACTACGGCTGTGGGATATTCGACCAGGTTGACCACTTCGTCGAGCAACCCAGGCTTCATCGACGCCACACCGCCCACTTCCTCGGCCACCTTCTGCGTTTGGGTCAAGATGGTTTGGCGACGCTGGGCTGGGTCAACCTCAACAAACGCTCGACCTAGAGTCGCCACATAGTCAGCAGCGCTGGGAATGCTGACCGGGTTGGGGTGCAAAACCCGGTGACCTTGTGAGACGCGATCGCTGACACAGGTTTCTGCCCCATTCACCAGCGTCAGCGGCAGCACGGTTTGATCCCACAGGGTGACCAGCCAGCGCACGGGTCGCGAAAACCGCTGGTCGCCATCGCCCCACCGCATGAAGCGCTTCCCTTCGAGGCCAAAAATCCAGGTGGGCACCAGTTCAGTCAAAATATCTGCCGTGGGGCGACCGGGCAAGGTTTGTTTGACAAAGACAAACTCGCCCTTCTCGGTGGTGCGGATTTCAAAGTCGTCAATTGAGACACCGCGCGATCGGGCAAACCCTGCCGCTGCTTTCGTCGGCTGTCCGTCTTTAAAAGCAGCCTGCACCGACGGCCCTTTGGCGTCTTCGACTCGATCGAGCTGGCGATCGGGCAACCCCTCAATCACCACGGCTAAGCGGCGGGGCGTGCCGTAAACATGGATTGCAGTGGGCGTTAAAAACTGCTCGGTTAAGCTAGCAGGAATACGCGATCGCCATTGCTCAAGCGCACTCGCCACAAAGCTAGCTGGCAGTTCTTCCGTCCCCACTTCCAACAAAAAAGTCGCCATATTTGCGATCGCCCGCTATCCACAGTTATCGTCAACTTCAACAGTTTATCGTGGCTCAGTGTCCAGACAGGTGGTTGTGTTAGATGAGTTAGATGAGTTTGTCGCCCGTCCATTACGTTCACGATTCACCAGCTCCCAGATTTGCTCTGGCCACCGCCAATTACGATTCATTAGGGAGTAAAGGCTTCAGCAAAACTAGTAACTCAGGAATATCGTACTGAATAGCATCCCAGAGCGTTTCGAAGTTCAAGCCGTCATACTGGTGAGCCACAATGTCCCGCATTCCAGCAATACTCTTCCAGGAAATTTCTGGGTGCCGACCACGGAATTCAGCCGATAAGCGCTTCGTTGCCTCACCCATCACAATCATCTGGTAGAGGATTGCTGACTGGGATTTTGTATCAACACTCAACTCGTCTCTATTCTTTTCCTGCGCAAACGCTAATATCTTTCGTGCCGCGTTATCAAGATCCAACAAAGACGACTCATCTCGATCTATAGGAAAAATAATCTGCGCCGTTCCTAAAATATTTCTGCGACGAATCCAATTATGACTGTTTTCAATTGATTTTTTGGTCAATAAATCAACATCTCGTCCAAACAGCTCTTCTAGCTCAAATTTCATCTGAACTAAAGCTAATAATCCTTGCCTTGCTTCTGGCTCAAAGGTCACTAGAACATCCACATCGCTATCAGGGCGGAAATCATCACGCAGCACCGAGCCAAATAGCGCCAGTTCAGCTACATGCCAGCGCTGGCAAAAATCGGCAATTTTGTTTGGGGAAATGGCGATCGCCAGCGTTTGCATGCTCTTATTTTAAGTCTCGTTTCCTGGCTTTGAAGGGTCTAGGTGAACGCGATCGCCCGGTTCAAAGTCCACCACATACACGACTGCATCCAAATTTAGCGCTCCATAAATATGGGGAAAGTGATTCTCGACGGGCACTCCAGGCACTTCTTCGTAGCGAACGTCTGGCTGCACCTTGGCGGGGTCAATGTAGAGCAGCCGCAGGTCGATTTGTCCCTTGTAAAACTTTTCAACCACCCAATCAATTTGGCCGATTGTGGAGCAGTGGATAAAACCCTCTGTAGCAAGGCTTTCAGCTCGGTAGCTGCCCTGTTGTTGGGCGGCTTGCCAGTGGGCGGCGGGGGTGATGTGGAGGAGCATAGGGGAAGGATGAAGGATGAAGGATGAAGGATGAGGGATGAGGGATGAGGGATGAATGAGGAAGGATCATATTATTAATCTGCAATTCCCTAGGTAGGGACATAACACTGCTATGTCCTTGCAGGTGCGTCGATTTTGCCGATTATTTAATTCGCGCTCCTAAAGATGAAGGAGATCTTTGATTATTCGGCGAGTGTGACTATT
>CASBQX010000276.1 GCA_949127925.1 Synechococcales cyanobacterium PMM_0002 | reverse complement strand
GGGTTGTTGGTGGTTGGTGGGGTCGGGTCTTGGAGGAAAGTATCTTCTCTCTCGCAAAGACTTGTAGACTGTAGCAAGAGTCAGTCCTGAGAATTTTTAAAGCTTTATTGCAACGCTCTTTTCTACATCCAAATCACCCTTCTAACGATCGCTTACCTGGCACCGCAGATCCCCGGCTTTTTGAAAAAGCCGGGGATCTATCCCCCTGGGGTTGCCGACGTAAAAGTGCGATCGCCCGATTTGTTCGCCCTGCCGCTAGTGGTTCAGCCTAATAAGAAGTGACCAGCACTTCGGTAATTTTGCCGCGTCGCTGGGCGTTGGAATTGATGGCGCGAGTGGCCGAAATGGTGTGAATTGCAAACCCTGCATACAAATCTCGAATAAACGGACAGTCGGAATTAGACAGCATGACTCTGACACCGCGCTGCGCCAGTTCAACAAAGACATCCCGCAGCCGAATTTGGTCGGCACGGCTAAAGCTAGCCTTACTGTAGGCGGTGAACCGACTGGTGGGGCTAATGGGATAGTAGGGCGGGTCAAAATAGACAAAATCTCGGGTTGTCTGCGCCAGCGCCAAAATGCCGTCGAACGACTGCACCCAAATCTCCGTATTTTTGAGCACAGCGGATACGGAATAGAGCAGTTCGATGTGGCAAATTTTAGGGTTTTTGTAGCGCCCCATCGGCACGTTGAATTGCCCTTTAGAATTTTCGCGGTATAGCCCGTTAAAGCAGGTGCGGTTTAGATAGATGATCCGAGCCGCTTTTTCTAGATCGGTAGCTCCAGTACTGGCACGCATCTGGTAATAATAATCGTGGCTATGCTGCCTCTGATGGATTTCGAGCAGCTCAATTACGTGATCGACGCGATCGCGAATGCAGCAATACACATTCACCAGCTCTGGGTTGATATCCATCAAAATGGAGCTGGGCGGCTGCAAATAGAAAAAGATAGCACCCCCACCCAAAAACGGCTCGTAGTAAGTATCGAAGCCCTTTGGCAGGTAGTGGTTATATTGAGTAATCAGTTTGCCTTTGCCGCCTGCCCATTTTAAAAACGGACGCGGCGGCATGGTTGGAGCCAGGATGCTGGTCAAGGTGATATCGGGGGCGAGAACGGACTAAATACCCATATAACCCATACAATAATTCAGAAGGACGGTTCTGGAACGCATTTTAATTGAGATGCGATCGCAGTTTGTCAACATTAGATATCGATATTAGAGATCGACATCAGACCATCCGTATAATGAAAACAGTGAAATTTGTTGTTCCGCCTGTTAGGGCAAACCCATGCAAGACTTTTTCAACAACGTTTCGCGCTACCCGCGTTACCTCGCGTCTATCAGCCTAGGTATCTTATATACACTGGCTAGCCCCATATTTCCGCTATTCAAACGTCCGGTTACAGCCGTCGCCAGCAGTCTGCTGATCCTTTCTGCCTTTGCATTTCTCAGCTTCACCCTCCGCGCTATGCTGGATCTAGGGTAACGACCCTCGTTCCCGGTGGAGGACTATTATGGCAACAGATCGGCGGATTGCCCGCGTGGCAGAGTCAATTAAACGAGAAGTGAGCCAGCTGCTGATCTCCGGCATCAAAGATGACCGGGTGGGGGTGGGCATGGTCAGCGTGACTCATGTGGATGTGGCAGGCGATTTGCAACACGCCAAAATTTTCGTCAGCATTTATGGCAACGATGAAGCGAAAGCAGCCACCATGGAAGGGTTGAAGTCGGCAACAGGCTTTGTCCGCACCGAGCTGGGGCAACGGGTGCGGTTGCGCCGCACGCCGGAAGTAATTTTTATTGAAGATAATTCGATTGAAGCTGGGACTCAGATGCTGTCGCTGTTAAGCCGTCTGAGCCGTGAGCGGGAAGTGGCGGAGGCAAATGCGCTTCAAGAGTCTGAACTTCAAGCATCTGAACTTCAAGAGTCTGAGCCTCAAGGATCTGAGCCTCAAGCATCTGAATCTGATGGGGCAACCGACAGCAGCTTGGTCAGTGCCGAAGAGTAGACCTGAGGCATGGCATTGACAGACCTACCGATGAGAACCTACCGATGAGCATGGTCACGGCGCTGCCCGACTGGGAAACCCTGTCGCTGGCAGAACAGGTCGCCCAACTGGTTGTGGTGCGCGCCTCGGGCTACCTGTTTGATCAGCAAATTCGCTATCCGGCCTGGGAACCTGCCGCTGCGATGTTGCACCACTGGGTGGAAGATTTGGGGGTGGGCGGCGTAATTTTGCTGGGCGGTAGTGCGGCTGAGGTTGGGTTGCGATCGCACCAACTGCAAGAGTGGGCGTCGATACCGCTGCTGATCTGTGCCGACATTGAAGAGGGCGTGGGGCAGCGGTTTGCTGGCGCGACCTGGTTTCCGCCGCCGATGGCGCTGGGCGCACTGGCCACTGGGTCTATGGAGTGGGCGATCGCCCAGGCCGAAATCATGGGTGCCGTCACGGCGCAAGAAGCACTGGCCATTGGGATTAACTGGCTGCTGGCTCCGGTGGTAGATGTGAACAACAACCCGGCCAACCCGGTGATCAACGTGCGGGCCTTTGGCGATACGCCGGCGCTGGTCAGCCAGCTTGCCACCGCGTTTTTGCGTGGAGCGCAGCGCTACCCGGCGCTCACCTGTGCCAAGCATTTTCCGGGTCACGGCGACACCAACACCGATTCGCACCTAGAGCTGCCGCTAATTCCGCACGCTCTAGAGCGGCTCGATGCGGTGGAACTGCCGCCGTTTAAGGCGGCGATCGCGGCTGGGGTCGATGCGATCATGAGTGCTCACCTGCTGATTCCAGCCCTCGACCCCGACTATCCGGCCACGCTCTCACGCCCGTTTTTGACCGGGCAACTGCGCCAGCGGCTGGGGTTTGAGGGGCTAATTGTCACCGATGCGCTGGTGATGGGAGCCATTGCCAACCGCTACGGCGCGAACGAAGCGCCCGTTTTGGCAGTAGCAGCCGGAGCCGATATTTTGATGATGCCCGTTGACCCCGAGGGGGCGATCGCCGCCATTTGCGATGCTGTCACCTCAGGGCGCATCCCAGTTGAACAAATCCACGCCTCCATCGCCCGGATTTGGCAAGCCAAACAAAAAGTCTGCACCGCCCAGCTCCAGGGCAATACCTCCCACGCCTGGGAAAATTTGCCCCCACAGCCAATTCAGCTCGAACAAATTGCCCAGCCCGCTGCCCTCAATGCGGTAGCCCACAGCCTGCGCCAGTCCATGCGGGTGCACAAACCCGCCGCATCGCGCTTGCACCATCCCACCTGGGCAACGCCACTGCGCAACGTCATTGTGCTAGACGACGCCCTAGAGCGCGAGTTTTTGGGGCACCATACGGCGGCGATCGCCCTGCCCCAGCAGCATGGCTACACCCTGCAAATTCTCGATCGCCACACCCCACCCATCCCGCTCGACCCCAACCCCACCAACTGGCAACCCACCCTGCTGCAACTGTTCATTCGCGGCAATCCGTTTCGCGGCAGCGCCGGACTCAACCAGGTAGCCAAAGATTGGTTCGACTATTTGCTGCGCTCCGACCAGCTCCAGGCACTGGTCATTTACGGCAGCCCCTACATCCTCGACCAGTTTGTCCCCCAACTGCCCGCCGACGTGCCCTATGTGTTTTGCTATGGCCAAATGCCCCAAGCCCAGGCGATCGCCCTTGCCACTCTATTTGAAGCAGCGCCAGAATAGGCTAGAGGTGCGCCGTGTCAGGCTCAGCCTCAAACTGGTTTTGGAGCCACCAGCTGCATGATCGCCGCCACCAAGACTTCTGGCTCAATCGGTTTTGAGAGATGCTGGTGAAACCCTACGGCTATAGCCTGCTGTTGGTCGGCCTGACTGGCGTAGGAGGTCAGGGCGATCGCTGGAATTTGGCCATTCTGCTCTGGAGTCAGCGATCGGATCTGGCGTAACAAGCTGTACCCGTCTATATCTGACATGCCAATGTCACTCAGCAGCAGGTGGGGGGAAAGCTGCGCCAAGGCCGTTAACGCGGCTGCTGCCGATGCTGCCGTAGTTACCTTGGCTCCATATTGCTCCAAAATGAAGGCCGTTAGCGCTTGGGAATCGGGATCGTCATCCACCACCAAAATGTGTAGATCTTGCAAACTCAACGGCGGCGCTGGTTGTGGATAGCTCGGCTGGTTGGGCAGCGCTATTTCCTGTAGCGGCAGTCGAACGCTAAACGTTGCCCCTTGGCCATCGCCCAAACTGGCGGCAGACACGGTACCGCCATGCAGTTCCACAATTTGTCGCGCGATCGCCAACCCCAACCCCAACCCCCCAAACCTGCGCGTAGTCGTGCCATCGGCCTGCCGAAAGGTATCAAACACAAAGGGAAGAAATTCAGGCGGAATCCCTTTACCCGTATCGTTGAAGGTGAGTTGGGCGTCTGTATCGCTAAAGGTTAATTGGATCTGCACTTGCCCGCCAGCAGGCGTAAATTTTACGGCGTTTGACAGTAGATTCCAGAACACCTGCTGGAGTCGATTGGCATCGCCCAGAACCGATCGCGTGGATGATTCTAGCTCAGTTTGAATGGCGATCGCTTTCGATTCTGCCGCCAGCCGCACCGTTTCCTTGGCGGCTTCGAGGGTTGCAGCTAAATCGACCACCTGAATGCTCAAGGACAGCTTGCCTTGCAAAATCCGCGAAATATCGAGCAAATCTTCAATCAGCTGGGTTTGCAATTTGGCATTGCGCTCAATTGTTTCTAGGGCGATCGCAGTTCTTTGTTGATCTAACTCACCCTGACGCAGCAGCACCGTCCAACCCAGAATCGGATTGAGCGGTGTCCGCAGTTCATGAGAAAGCACGGCTAAAAACTCGTCCTTGATGCGATTTGCCGCTTCTGCCTGCTCGCGAGCAAATCGTTCTCGTTCTAAAAGTTGCTCCCGTTCGATTTCTGTCTGTTTTCGTTCTGTAATATCCCGGCAAAGCGATTGCACCGTTGGCTGACCGTTCAAGGTAAACAAGGTTGCACTCACCTCAACGGGAATCTGCTGCCCTGTTTTGGTTTGATGCAGCGATTCCACTACGATGTGCCTTTCTACCAGCAGTCGATCAATCAGGTCTTGCGGCGCGATCGACGATGAATTAACCAGTTCGACCACAGACATGGCTAGCAACTCTTGCCGGGTATAGCCCAACCGCTGACATGCCTGTTCATTTACCTCAATCAACGTCCCTGGGTGTCCATCGTCTGCCAAATGATACACCAATCCCCAATCTTCCATGCCATTGAACAGCGTGCTAAAGCGTTCTTCGCGCTCTCGCAGTTCTATTTCAATTGCGGTGCGATCGCTAATTTCCTGTTGCAGGTGCTCATTGGCTTGGCTCAGCGCCGCCGTGCGTTCACGCACTCGTTGCTCTAATTGGTTTTGGGAGTGGCGTAATTCATTCTCAACGTCTAATCGCTGTTGAATTTGAGCTTTAAGGGCATGATTGACCTGCTCTAATTGGGCAGGGCTGGGTAATGCCAATGCTTGCGGCATCAGCGGCACCAGGATATAGGCAGTAAAGACAGACACAGCCGCAGTAATGGCCTTGACTCCGCCAGCCAGCCAGTACGTGGGATGCCACAGCGTCCAAACATCCAGAACGTGAGTTGTGCCGCAAGAAACAATGAATGCTGCAAATAACAGGAAAACCCAGGAAAAAGGTAGATCTAGCCGCTTACGAACAAAGTAAAACAGCGTCAGCGGGATGGAATAGTAGGAAAGGGCAATGAGGCTATCAGAGAGCAAATGTAGCCAAACTAAGCTCGGTCGCCACAGATAACAATGACCATGGGGGATAAATGGCCCTGCATCAAAAAGAATGCTTAGAAAGTTGTTCATGCAGATGGAGACTAGAACCAAGACAATAGGAAGCCCAAGTCAATTCTAGACTGTGCCGGATTAAGTCAGGAACCCCATAGCTGAAGCTAGGGGCTTGTAGGAGAAATCCCGCAAGCCTATCCTGACCAGCCTAAGACTAAGGAAAGTCTACGTTTTTTGAGTCATGACACCCTGGAATGCCG
>CASBQX010000275.1 GCA_949127925.1 Synechococcales cyanobacterium PMM_0002 | reverse complement strand
TAATGCGCGACCATCCCGATATTTCCGCTGACTCAATTTTGGGCATCGAAAAGAAGGGGCGCGATGTGTTGCTAACATTGGAAGTAGAAGACACTGCCGATAAAGCGCAGATTGCTCAAGCGTTTCTCAAGCCCTATGAGGAGCGGGTGCGGCAATTAGAAGGGGAAGTAAACCGTTTAAATTCGTTGCGTGCAGCCGACATGAAAGAGGTTTTGTTGACGTTCGCTGCTCAGCCCAATATCACGACCAACCAAGTTATCGGAGCCGGAACCGCCGTGACTGACCACACAAATAACCACACAAATAACAGCCAAAACATCTCGATCGGCGGCGACTTTACCGCGACCAATTCGGTTGTAACTCTGCGAGACCTCAGCGGTAGCGTCACCAACGCCATCAGCCAAATCCCGGCATCACCCGATACTGTCCCACTCAAAGAGCTGCTGACCCAACTGCAAGCCATCCTGGTCAATGCCGATGCAGCCGCGCTACCCCCCGATGACAAAGCCGATGCCCTAGCAGAGGTGAAGCTGCTGGCCGAAGCTGCCCAAAAACCTGAAGCAGAGCAGAAAAGCCTGGGGGCAAAGGCACTGCGATCGCTGCGGCGGATTGTGGAGGCGGTGCCTGTGGCGGTGCCCACTACAACGGCGTTGCTGAATGCGTTTAACGAGCTGTTGCCTGCGATCGCCCACCTGATGGGATTGTAGGCATTAACACAGGTGCGTTGGCTTGCCTGTGCGGAGCAGGTATCGCCGCTCAAATCACCAACCCAATAAATTAGTCGCAAAATACGCTTGCTAAAAGTTCAAATCTCAAGTACGGTTGTTTCTCAGTACAAACAAATATCCGTAATTCAAAGCGTCACCTGGAAGCTGCTGGAAACAGCCCCAGGCGACTAACCCTCAAAACTGTGTAACCAGTTCGGAGGGCTAGGGGCAGTTTATCACTCCACTAGCCACCCTGACTTTGCTATGGCCACCAGCCACAGCAGCCAAACAGCAGGGTGGCTTTTGATTTGGGGATCTCTACAACCCATCGCTTAGTGGAGTGAGACACTGTCATGATTGACAACCCTGCATCGATTCAACCGATCAACCCCGATCCGCGCATCTTCACGATTTTGGTCATTGGCACCGCAGACAACATTAGGGCACATATTCTGCGGCAACATACCCTCGGCGTAGCTGAAGCTGGCACCTGGAGCAAATTGATCCCAGTGCCCAACTGCCCCGATAAGTTTATGTGCGTCCTCAACCGCATGATGTAACCTATCCCGGTTCATCTGCTCAACTGCCTGGTGCGATCGCGTGCGGAGCAAGTCCGCGCTATCTCCAACTCACCCGGTTAGCGATCGCTAACCGGGTGTCTTAGCCGCTAGAGGTTAACGTGATCCGGCTGGCCGTTGGGCAACCCAGCTTGCAGCTGTTGGCGGTTGATTTTGCCGTGGGGGCTACGAGGAATTTGGGGAACCGCCACCCAGCGTTTGGGCTGTTTGAATTTGCTTAACAGCGGCTGCAACGCTTGGCTTAGCTGGGCAGCTTCGACAGCTGGCTGACTAGGCACATAAAACGCTGTCACAACCTCACCCCAGTGGCGATCGCCGACTCCAAACACACACACATCTTGGACTAAACCCGTTGCCCAGATAGCGGCTTCAACCTCTGAGGCAAATACATTTTCGCCGCCTGTAATAATTTTGTCGCTGCTGCGACCCACAATATGCAGCCCACCACGGTCGTCAACGTAGCCCAAATCATCGGGTTCAAAGCGATCGCGCGGGAAGAGGCGATCGCCCACATAGCCCCAGGCCAGCGAGTCTGAGCGAATCACCACCCGACCGATTTGATTGGCACCAAGACAGTTACCGTCCTGATCGCAAATTGAAATCTGGGCATGGGGTAAAACCTGCCCACAGCCGCTTTGCCCTTGCAAAAAATCGTCGGGTTTTAGCGTGGCAATTTGGGCAGCGGTTTCGGTCATGCCATAGGTGGGTGCCAGTCGAATTTGCTGCTCTCGGGCTTGGGTCAATAGCTCGGCCCAGGCAGGTGCCCCACCCAAAAAGACGGTATGAAACTGGGCTAGCCACGCCATCTGTCGGGGCGATCGCAGCAAGCGCTGAAGCTGGGTTGGCACCAGCGATAGAAAAAAGTCGGCTGGATCAAAGTTGGCCAAATCAACGGGTAACCGCGTACCTGTCTCCAACGATTTGAATGGCAATACCGCCAGAGTACCGCCCGAAACGAAGCTCCGCAGCGCTTGCATTAAGCCACTAACGTGATACAGCGGCAGCACGCAGCAGGAGTTTATCGGGTGCTGCGGAAAATAGGTCTTGAACCCCGTGACGGCAGCAATTAGCGTGTCCCAGGTATGTATGGCAAAGCGCACTTGGCCAGAAGATCCGCCCGTAGGAATTAGCACACAGGAGCTAGAGGGAGGCAGAAAGGAGGCAGAAGGAGGCAGAAAGGAGGTAGCGGGTGCTAGCCACTCTGTAGTGCCATTGCTCCAAATCAAATCGGGGTTAGCCACGGCCAAAACCCGCTGATGGTCTGCGGCTGTCCAGTGAGGATTGCCGAGAAATACGGAGCACTGGGCGGCGCAGGCAGCGAAGAATCCGGCGAGGAAATCAGTGGGATCGGATTCTAGCAGCAGCACGGTGGGGCGGCGATCGCCGTGAGCACCACTAGTGAGGGCATGAAGCCGCTGCTGCACCAACTCGGAAAACTGGCGGCTGTTTGCACCAATTAGCCACGGCTGATTGAGCCGCTGTTGCAGCTGAGTTAGAGGGTCTGCCATAGCTGTTCGGGTTCGGGTTGGTCGAGGGTGGCGTCGGTGAACCAGTGGCGGGTTCCAAACCCGAGGGGGCGCAGCTGAGCGGTGCCGGGGATCAAAGCAGGAATCAAGCGGTGTTCAATGTAGTGGCGGGCGATCGCCGTCTCAAACACCGATGACCATACCACGTCTATATGGGGCTGTTGGCAAAACTGGCGTAACCGAGTGGGTGATCCGGCGATCGCAGGCTTCACCACAAAAATTCCGCGCCAGCCTTGCTGATAGCACCATTCTAATTGGGGCAATGTGGCGACCGATTCGTCGAGGGCTAGTGGGGTGGGGTAGCGATCGCCCAATTTCAACATGGCATCCAGCTGATCGACTGGCAGCGGCTGCTCCAAAAATTCGATTTGAGCATGGTCGGCACAGATATCTAGCCATTGACAGGCCGTGTTCCAGCTTAGTCCTCCATTCGCATCCAGCCGCAGTTTGGCACTCTGGGGCAGCGTTTGCAGCAGTTGGGTCAACCCACTCAGTTCTGCCTGGAGCGGAGCTACCCCAATTTTCCACTTAAATGTGCGTGTTCCTTGCTGCCACAGGGGTTGCCATGCTTGCAGTGCGGCTGCCCCTGTGGGGAGGAGCGCGCTGTAGGTCAACGTGGGCACGGAGAGGCGATCGCCCGACTCCTCAAGTTGGGCGCATTCCAGCGCTGCCGCTTCAAAGCCAAACTGACAGGCTGGCAAGCTAGCAGGGATCGTCCACAAATCGCTGGGGTGCAATGCCCCAGATAACCCTTGGCAAAATTCCCATGCCTGCGCTAGCGTTTCAGTCCCAAACCAGTCCAGTGGCGCAATTTCGCCATACCCCACCCGTCCTGCCGCCTCGGTTAGCCGCAAAATGATGCCGTGGCGATCGCGCCACACCCCGTGCGCCGTGACCAAGGGCTGGCGAAACTGCCGCTGATACCGTCGAAATTCAACCTGATACCGCATCAAACCAGTCCATCTGCGACAATAGTTTAACTATGACCAAATTCGTTTCGTAACACAGGCATATCGCACCTATGGCAGCAAAAATTCCCGTTACTATCATCACCGGATTTCTGGGCAGCGGCAAAACAACGCTGATCCGTCACCTGTTACAAAATAATCAGGGGCGGCGGATTGCAGTGCTGGTCAATGAATTTGGCGAATTGGGGATTGATGGCGACCTGTTGCGCTCGTGCCAGGTTTGCCCAGAAGACGACTTGTCCGCAGCAGAAGACAAATCAGCAGAGAACAGCTCCATTTCTGGCATCGCACCCGCAACGCCGCTACCCAACTCCCCAGCCGTGCTCCCGTCCAACATTGTCGAACTCACCAACGGCTGTCTCTGCTGCACGGTGCAAGAAGAATTTTTGCCCACCATGCTAGAGCTGCTCAAACGCCGCGATAGCCTAGACTGCATTTTGATTGAAACGTCGGGTCTGGCATTGCCAAAACCGTTGGTGAAAGCCTTCCGCTGGCATGAGATTCGCAATGCGGCAACGGTGGATGGCGTGATTACGGTAGTAGATTGCGATGCGGTAGCCAATGGCACCCTGGCCGCTGACCCAGCGGCGATCGCTGCCCAAAGGCAGGCCGATCCCAACCTCGATCATGAGACACCGCTAGAAGAACTATTTGGCGATCAGTTGGCCTGCGCTGACCTAGTCGCGCTCAACAAAACTGATCTAGTCGATGAAGAGACGCTAAACCGAGTGCTAGCACTGGTGCAAGAAGAATTGCCCCGCGCGGTCAAAATTGTCAGAAGCGATCGCGGTTGCCTAGACCCCAGCATCCTCCTGGGCTTCAATGCAGCGGTAGAAGATGACCTGGAGAGTCGCCCCAGCCATCACGACGAGGAAGAGGAGCACGAGCACGACGATCAGATCAACTCCACCCATGTTGTCCTCGATCGCAGTTTTGATCCCGATGCCCTCCAACGTCAGCTCAAAGCCCTGGTGCAAGAGCAAGAAATTTACCGGATCAAAGGCTTTGTGGCCGTGCCCAACAAGTCGATGCGGATGGTTTTACAAGGCGTCGGTGAACGGTTTGACCACTTTTACGATCGCCCCTGGCAACCCGAAGAGCCGCGCCAAACCCGGTTAGTCTTTATCGGTCATGATCTCGATTCCGCCAGCATTAAAACGCGACTGGCTAATCTGGCTAATAATTAATGCCGCCTGATCAGAACATTACGGTGGACGTTGCCGTCATTGGAGCCGGATTAACGGGGTTAACCTGTGCCCAGCATCTACAGCAGATGGGGTACCAGGTTGTGGTGCTGGAGAAGTCTCGGGGGCTGGGCGGACGGGTGGCGACTCGGCGGTTGCCCAATGCCTGGGCCGATCACGGGTTGGCCTACTTCACGCAGCAGGGCACACAAACGGCTGCCCTCGTACAGCTCTGGCGCGATCGCGGCATTCTGCATCCCTGGATCAATCAAGATTTTGTTTGGGCAGATGGCATCTTATATCCCGGTGAGGTCAGCGTTCAGCGCTATGTTTCACCCGTGGGGATCACGGCGATCGCCAAAGCCCTGGCAGCGGAGCTAGAGGTTTGGCGCGGGCAGCGGGTGGCGGCGATCGCGCCCACAGACAACCACACTTGGGCATTCACCCTAGAGCCAGTAGCGGGAGAACGCGTTCGGGAACTAACCGCTCGATCGGTTGTCGTCACGGCACCCGCTCCCCAAGCTGCGGCATTGCTTGATCCCCTGCAATCTCAGGGTGTGCCTCCTGAGTTCTTTAGCGCGGTGCAGTCGGTGACGTATCAGGCAAATTTGACGGCGATCGCCCTCTATCCTTCAGCCCGACAGGTTGATTTAGCCCAAGTGCCCTGGCGCTCAGTCCAGCTAAATCACCCGCAACTGGCTTGGGTCACAGTAGACAGCAGCAAACAACCCCACCCATCGCAGCCAATTGTCGTGCTACACGGCAGCACCTCCCTATCCGACCAGTTTCTAGACGCGCCTGACCTGGAACCCGCTGGTCAATTACTTCTCGATAGTGCTGCTAATACCTTGCTGCCCTGGCTGGCCGACCCTGAGGTGCTCCAACTGCACCGCTGGCGTTATGCTCTGCCTAGAAATCCACTGCCGGATGCCTGCCTCAGCACTGCTAGCCCCTTACCATTGGTGTGTGGTGGCGATTGGTGCGGGGCTACTGCTACATCTATGCAGCCTCAAATAACTCTACCTTTGTCATCCCCAGCGACGATTAGTCCGATTGAGCAAGCTCTCACGTCCGGAATTGCATCCGCACAAGCCGTGCATCGGTTGATAAAACCTTGATCCCATCTGAGACATTATTGTAGAGACGCGATTAATCGCGTCTCTACAATAATGTCTCCTTAACCAGTATTATTCAGCCGCTTCCTCAGCACCCGCATTACCCCGGTTATCTTGATCCATATCGTCGTCTTGAGCGCTACCGCCACCCATGCGGCGTCTGCCAAACCGACCGGGACTGGTGCGCTTCCGGAACTTACGAGCATATGCCTGGTTACGGAGGGCTTTTTCTTTCTTCTGATTTCGGCGTTTAGCCATTCTCTACCTCGTTAATCGTGATGGTTCAACAGATGGTTCAAAAATAGTTCAGCTTCGTACTCAACATGAATAGGCACGAGGCATAGAGCAAAACGAAACGTCAAGCCATAGACTATCCAAAATTGCCCACAGAAGGTTCATCCTACCATAATCCCTAGGGCAATCCAGGGCAAAAAGGCGCTTCGAACTGAGGATTGCCAGAACAGCCAAGGGTCGTTTGATCCCAATCCCAACGGGAATAGCTGAGCACCGGCTAATTTACCAAACTTCATCAATTCCTCAAAAAACAGTCGCCAATGTATAGTTATGTAAGGATTTTTAGGTTACTATGTTGAAGTAACTCAAATGCGATTGCGGTTGACGGTGCCTCCAGAAGTCTTCAAACAGCGATTTCTGACATGTGGAACTAGTCCGTTGCACGAGCGATCGCCACACCCTCGTCAACTTCCCACATTCTTGCACCGAGATTCACATTTAATGGGTACAAAGCCAACGATTTCCGTTTCCCATTTGGGATGCGAAAAAAACCGAGTCGATACGGAACACATGCTGGGCTTGTTGGTGCAAGCAGGCTATCAAGTAGACTCTAATGAAGAGTTAGCCGACTATGTTATTGTTAACACGTGTAGCTTTATCCAAGCGGCGCGAGAAGAATCAGTGCGCACGCTGGTAGAGTTAGCAGAGGCCAATAAGAAGATTGTGATTACGGGCTGCATGGCGCAGCACTTCCAGCAAGAACTGTTGGACGAGCTTCCCGAAGCCGTTGCAGTAGTTGGCACCGGAGACTATCACCGAATTGTCGAAGTTGTTCAACGCGCGGAGGCCGGGGAACGCGTCAAGGAAGTTTCTGCACAGCCAACCTACATTGCCGATGAGACGGTTCCCCGTTATCGGACGACTACCGAGGGTGTAGCATACCTCAGAGTCGCTGAGGGCTGTGACTATCGCTGCGCGTTTTGCATCATTCCCCACTTGCGCGGGAATCAGCGATCGCGCTCGATCGAATCGATTGTGGCCGAAGCAAAACAGCTTGCCGCTGAAGGTGTTCAGGAAATTATTCTAATTTCCCAGATCACCACTAATTACGGTTTAGACATCTATGGTGAACCGAAATTAGCAGAGCTGCTTCACGCGCTGGGCGAGGTTGAAATACCCTGGATTCGGATGCACTATGCGTATCCAACTGGCCTTACCCCCAAGGTAATCCAGGCGATTCAATCTGTCTCCAACGTCTTGCCCTATCTTGACTTGCCCCTGCAACACTCCCATCCCGACATCCTGCGGGCGATGAACCGTCCCTGGCAAGGGCAGGTGAATGATGGCATTATTGAGCGGATTAAAACCGCCATTCCCAATGCCATCCTGCGCACTACGTTCATCGTTGGCTTCCCAGGCGAAACGGACGAGCATCACGAGCATCTGCTCCAATTCGTCCAGCGCCATGAGTTTGACCATGTGGGTGTGTTTACCTTCTCTCCTGAAGAAGGAACGCCCGCCTACAGCTTGCCCAACCCACTGCCCCAACAGGTGATGGACGGTCGGCGGGATGCATTGATGCAGGTGCAGCAACCGATCTCACTCCGGCAAAACCGGGCGGAGATTGGCAAAGTTGTCGATGTGCTAATCGAACAAGAAAATCCCGAAACTGGTGAACTGATTGGGCGCTCGGCTCGATTTTCGCCAGATGTGGACGGTCTGGTTTATGTGCAGGGAGAAGCCAGATTAGGGGCAATGGTGTCGGTTGCCGTTACGGATGCCGACGTCTATGACCTGTATGGGCATGTAGCAGATGCCAAAACTCAACTAAGAGGCGCGCTCAACCGTGTCTCCGCAAATTCACTCTAAGGAGAGATAATGACTCTTTCATTTACTAGCTTAGGCTTGTCTGAGACGCGGGTGCGCTTTTTAGAAAAGTCTGGCTTTACTATTCCCACGCCCATTCAAGCGCAAGCGATCCCCCACTTATTGTCGGGTCGAGATTTGGTAGGCTTGGCTCAAACTGGAACAGGCAAAACTGCCGCCTTTGGGCTGCC
This sequence comes from Synechococcales cyanobacterium PMM_0002, assembly GCA_949127925.1. Lineage (GTDB taxonomy): Bacteria > Cyanobacteriota > Cyanobacteriia > Elainellales > Elainellaceae > CASBQJ01. The sequence goes on along the minus strand of CASBQX010000275.1, from coordinate 1,260 downwards.
GATTCTAGAGCAAGTCGATCTCAACAGCAACGCCGTCCAGGCGATGATTTTGACCCCAACTCGGGAGCTTGCCATTCAGGTTTATCAAGCAGTTAAATCGCTGAGCGAAGATCGCCGTTTGCGCGTTCTGCCAATTTATGGCGGCCAGTCGATTGACCTGCAAATTAACCGTCTGCACAAGGGCGTGCAGGTAGTGGTGGGCACCCCTGGCCGGGTTTTAGACTTGCTGAAGCGAGGCGATCTGAAGCTAAACAAGCTCAGCTGGCTGGTGCTTGACGAAGCGGATGAGATGCTCAATATGGGCTTCATTCAAGATGTAGAGCGCATTTTGAGCCAGTCTCCCCCCGAGCGTCAAACGGCATTTTTCTCGGCGACGATGGCTCCTTCGATTCGGGAACTGGCCGCTAAGTTTTTGCGATCGCCCGTCACGGTCACCATTGAGCAGCCCAAAGCCGCTCCAACTCGGATCAACCAGGTGATGTACATGGTGCCACGCGGCTGGTCTAAGTCGCGGGCGCTGCAACCCATTTTGGAACTCGAAGATCCAGAATCGGCCTTAATTTTCGTGCGCACTCGCAAAGCGGCCGCAGACCTCACCCGTCAGCTGCAAGCCGCCGGACACAGCGTGGATGAGTACCACGGTGACCTGAGTCAGTCTCAGCGCGAGCGGCTGCTGCTGCGGTTCCGTCAGCGTCAGGTGCGTTGGGTGGTGGCCACAGACATTGCCGCTCGCGGGCTGCATGTGGATGACCTCAGCCATGTAATCAATTACGACTTGCCCGACAGCGTTGATAGCTATGTCCACCGGATTGGTCGGACAGGCCGCGCTGGCAAGGAAGGCGTTGCAATTACGCTACTGCAAGCGCTCGATCGGCGCAAGCTCAAAGATATTGAGCGCCACATTCGCCAAAAGCTAGAGGTTGGCAACATTCCAACTCGGGCACAAATCGAAGCTCGGTACATTGAAAAGCTACAGGATCAGCTGAAAGAGGCACTAGTGGGCGATCGCCTCGCTTCCTTCTTGCCGATTGTGACCCAGCTCAGTGAAGAGTATGACATGCGGGCGATCGCCGCAGCAGCTCTGCAAATGGCGCATGATCACACCCGCCCTGCCTGGATGCGTGGCGACCAAGGCGTGGCCGACGATGCCCCCAATGATGACTACGGGTCTCGCCCATCTGGAGACTATTCAAACAAGCCAAAACCCGTCAAGCGTTCTAGAACTGCTGTGGGAGATTAAGGCTTAATTGCCGGAGGCAG
>CASBQX010000274.1 GCA_949127925.1 Synechococcales cyanobacterium PMM_0002 | reverse complement strand
TAATTGCTGACGACCGTTGGCCCTAGATAGCGCACCGTAATGTCGCTAATTTGATTTAGGGCGGTTAGCAGCTCTTCAAGGGTGAGCATGACAGACGGCTCTGGGGCACCATGCTCCGGGGCGAGATGGTCAGGCGCGAGATGGTCAGCGGCGAGATGGTCAGGGTTCTCAGGATGAACTGGTTCTGGGAGTACTTTTGGCAGTACTTCTGGGTGTGCTTCTGGGGGCACCTGTGGCAGCGAAACCATCTCAAGCTGAGGCGTTTCTGGGGCAGAAATCGGCGCACGCGGGGGGGCATGACTGGAGATGGAGCTGGCTGGCTGGGCGGCAGGAGACGATGCCGGAGGCGGTTTGGCCACATCGACTCGGGGTCCTTCAGAGGTTGAACTTCGTTTCCAATAGCTTTGGTTGGAAAGAGAAATATTGCCCGCCAACAGCCGGAAGGTTGCGATCGCATTGGTCGGATCGGCTTTCAGTCCGCACCGCAGCCGTTCGATTGCCTGTAAGTAGTCGGAGTGAATCAAACTGGTATGGGCTAGTACGAGCAGAATCAGACCGTGATCTAATTTGTAGATATAGGTGTGATGTCCGCTAAAGTGAAACTCGAAAAACTCAAACCCCGGTGGAGTGGTCTCGACGACCTGTTGAATTCCTTGGGCAAGCGCTTCTTTCTGCTGAAAGTTTAGGGCCTGATCGATGCCATAAAAATAGGGACGCGATCGCCCATCCATCAGAGCGATTCCGGCAACACCGGGCAAATTCAAAAAATCTTCGACTTCCTCCCGGTTCATAAGGTGCGCTAATACTGCTCTAATACTAAGTAATTCCCTTAACTGCGCGGCAAATGCAAAAACACGCAATTTAACCTAACGGTCGTGATCACCTTGACTCCTCAAACTATCGCCTGCACCTGATACCGCACTGTGGCTTAAATAAAATTTAGTCGCTTACACTACCAGAGGGGTGAGAGTAACGGGCAGAAACGGGTTGCTCCCAAACTGAAGCATCTAAACCCTTACTTTTGATCTGTCTCTACATTATTGCCTGCCTTAGTTGCCCAGTTCAGTTCTTGGCTTCACGCTGCCCAATTCAGGCTTTGGACACGCTTTACCGACTTTTTTGACCAGCCTGGTTCAGAATTGTGCGGTGATTGAACACCGTTTGCAGACCTCTTCAAGACCTTCGAGCTTTTTCTCTTCATTAGGCTTAGCAGTCATGGCTGACCTTCCGTTTACTTTAGACCAGTTACGAATTCTCAAGGCGATCGCCGCCGAGGGCAGCTTTAAACGCGCCGCAGACAGTTTGTATGTATCTCAGCCCGCTGTGAGTTTGCAGGTGCAAAACCTGGAGCGGCAGCTGGATGTGCCCTTGTTTGACCGAGGAGGTCGGCGGGCACAGTTGACGGAAGCAGGGCATTTGCTACTGAGCTATGGCGATCGCATTTTGTCACTCTGTGAAGAAACCTGTCGGGCGATTGAAGACCTGCAAAACCTGCAAGGTGGCACCTTAATTGTGGGAGCCAGCCAAACCACTGGCACCTACTTGTTGCCACGCATGATTGGCGTGTTTCGCCAGCGCTACCAAGAAGTAGCGGTGCAGCTGCATGTTCACTCCACTCGTCGCACCGCATGGAGTGTGGCCAATGGGCAAATCGACCTAGCCATTATTGGGGGTGAAGTCCCTCCCGAATTACACGATTCTTTAGACATCATTCCCTATGCGGAAGACGAACTAGCACTGATTTTGCCGATCTACCATCCGCTGGTGCGCCACGGCATGGTGCAAAAAGATGACCTGTATAAGCTTCAGTTCATTACGTTAGATTCTCAATCCACGATTCGCAAAGTGATTGACCAAGTGCTCAGCCGCAGCGGCATTGAAACCCGGCGGTTGAAGGTGGAAATGGAGCTGAATTCAATTGAGGCGATTAAAAATGCTGTACAGGCTGGGCTAGGGGCTGCGTTTGTTTCGATCTCGGCGATTGAAAAAGAGCTGCAAATGGGTGTGTTTCAGCGCGGTCGCATCGAAGATGTGGTGGTGAATCGGATGCTGTCGGTGATTGTGAACCCAAGCCGCTATCGCTCAAAGGCCGCTCAAGCCTTTATGGAAGAAGTGTTGCCCCAGTTTGTCACCCATAAGCCAAAACCTCAAGAAGAAGATGCGATCGCCCCCGGCGGGGTGGAAGTGGCGTCGTTGAAAGAGGGATGAGTTAGGCGGTTGGGTGCGCCTGAGATTTTAAGCTTGGGGTCTCAAGCGTTCGGCCTGAATAGAGGTTAATCTAGAGCATAAAGGCGCGTTGATGTTTCGATTGGCGCTAATCCGGTGCTAATCCATTTAGGCTTGCTCTTGCTCGCGGCTCACTGATTGCTTACTGCCACGTATGGAAGTCTATTGCACCCGTCCGAGTTGTCCGCGTCCTCTAAATCAGTTTGCCGATCTGGATGACTCTGCCACGCTCAGAACCGTGCAGCAGAAATTTTGTACGACCTGTGGGATGCCGCTGGTGCTAGCAGGGCGCTATGTGCCGCAGAAGCTATTGGGTCAAGGAGGGTTTGGGGCAGCATTTTTGGCGCGCGATCGCTACACTCCTGCCATGCGTCGCTGTGTGGTCAAAGAATTTCAGCCTGCGGGCGATCTCAACCCTGCCCAATTGCAAATGGCTCAAAAATTATTTGAGCGAGAGGGCGAAGTGCTGGAGCAACTCGGCAATCACCATCCGCAAATTCCCGATCTGCTGGCGTTTTTTGAAATCGATGCTCCCAGTCGGGTGGCTGGTAAACCAGAACGGTTTTTTTATTTAGTCCAAGAATTTATTGATGGCGACAACCTGGAAGAGGAGCTAGAGCGGCAGGGCGCATTTTCGGAAGCGGCCATGGTGGAGGTGCTGCGAGAAATGCTGAAGGTGCTGAAATATGTGCATGAGAATGGCTCGATCCACCGTGACATTAAGCCGTCTAATATTATGCGGCGCAAGGACGGGCGGCTATTTTTGCTAGACTTTGGCGCAGTCAAACAGGTGGCCGCCGGAGCCGCCGCCACACCCGGTAAGGCATCCACTGGGATTTATTCTATGGGGTTTGCCCCGCCCGAACAAATGCGAGGCGATCACGTATATCCGGCAACCGATCTCTATGCTCTTGGGGTTACCTGCATTACGCTGCTGACCGGAAAATCCCCCAGTGAGCTATACGATTCCTATAGCAATGACTGGAACTGGAAACCCCATGCTCAGATCAGCGATCGACTTGCCGACCTGCTAGACAGATTGCTGCTGCCCACCCCCAGCCAGCGCTTTCAATCGGCTGAAGCGGCGATGGAGGCATTGCAAGTGGCAGTCGCTCCCGCCGCCGCTCCCGCGCCGTCCACGCCTCCCGCCACGCCGCAGAGAAGAGCAGCGGTGGCCGCTTCGCCCGCAGCCTCCCCCACGGCCATGCAGGCGGCACCCGCTCCGATCCCCTCACCTGCGGTGCCAGCAGCAGTTGCATCCACTCCAGCCCCCGCTGCTGTCAGACCTTTCTCGCTGCTGGAGTTTCTGGGTGGAGCCATGTTTACGGGCACAGAAGGGGGGTTGTTGGCGATCGCCCTTCTAAGTGTGTTGGGCACAACCCTGGTAGACCCCGTCTTTTGGCTACTGCTGCTGGGCGTGATGGGCGGACTAGTCTTTGCTCAGTCTCGCCGCTGGATTGAGCGCACCGATTTAGTGATCATTGCGGGGATCACCCTAACGCTGGTGCTGTTTCTGCCTTTTTTGAACGACTTTGTACCCACTCTAGCCGTGGGCAGCGTCTTTCAAACAGTGATGATTTATGCAATTTTTGCCGGACTGTTCGCCGTAGCCGTGGGTATTGTATTTAGGCTCGTTTATCTGATGCTCTCCAAGTTTCTTTAAGCAGCGGTGCATTCGGCGTTCTCTAGGTTTCCCATGTCTATCCGCCGAGGCGATTCAAGCCCACCTCAGCAGCGGAGAACGGGTGCTGATTGCCGCCGGAGCCTTGCCCGAAAAGCAAGCTGGAACACGGGCGATCGCCGCTGGTAGCATCCACCAAGCCATCAACAACTTAGAAAATGCGCTGCGGGTGAACCCCAACGACCCAGAGGCGCTAATTTACTTAAACAATGCCCGCCTAAATGCCCGCCTAGGTGACCGAAAAGCCTATACTCTGGCCGTTGCCGTCCCCCTGAGCCATGACCTCAACAGCGCCTTAGAGGTGCTGCGGGGCGTTGCGCAGACCCAAGACGAGGTCAACCAGGCGGGCGGCATTGGCGGCACGCCGCTGCGCGTGATCATTGCCGACGACGAAAACCATCCAGACCTGGCTCGGGCGATCGCCCAAACGCTCGTCAACGATCCGCATGTGTTGGGCGTAGTCGGACACTGTGGCAGCGAGGCAGCTCTAGCCGCTGCCGCCATTTATCAACAGCACCAGCTGGTGGCGATTTCACCCTTGAGCACCTCCGTCGATTTGTCGAATGCAGGCTCTCATGCACCCGGAGCGACTGGCACAGTCCGGTTTTTACCGTCTGGCGATCGCAACCAAGGGGTGAACCTCGTCACCATTCAAC
>CASBQX010000273.1 GCA_949127925.1 Synechococcales cyanobacterium PMM_0002 | reverse complement strand
ATTCAAGGTCTATGATAGAAAGCTGCATAGCCTGCTATTGTCGTTGAGGCGATCGCATGAAAGTCGTTTTGCTTGGGTTAATTCAGGCATATCGGGTGCTGATCTCGCCCCTATCTCCGCCCACATGTCGGTTTTATCCCACCTGCTCTCAATACGCCATGGAGGCGATCGCCCGGTTTGGTGCGGTTAAAGGCAGCTGGCTTGCCCTTCGACGCATTACTCGCTGCCATCCGCTACATCCGGGTGGATATGACCCTGTGCCGCCACTAGACAAGAAAGATGAGGGCTGAGGGATGCGTTAAATCAAAAACCTAAAAAACCTAAAAAACCTAAAAAAAAGAGCTGCAATCCTGAAATGTTTGCAGCTCTCTTTTTTTGGAATGCTCTTTTTTTGGGAATGATCAAGTGTGGCCTAATCTCGATTAAACGCGATTAGCAAACGCAGGATGAAAATAAAAATTATCTTGCAAAAGAGGATAGTTTGCACAGCACATCTAGGTGTACTGATTGAGTCGTACTGACTGAATCGGACTGATTGCCTCGATTCTAAGGGATTTAACTCAGATAGCGATCGCTCTTACCACCCAAGGCTAAACCGTATAACTTGCTCTACACCGATATTTCCGTCTCTTACGGACTGTCTCTCACGGAGGAAAAGCTCCGTATTTCTGCTGAACCTTTGCGAGTGCCCCTCTTTCATACCCGTGGAATAACGATGGTTTCATACCCAGTAAGCTCAGACAATAAGCCTAAATCTAGAGCTTAGGTATCCCCTAATGACGGCCACTCAATCCTCCCTTCGTTCCCACAGTATGGAACTGTTGATGGCATATCACCAGAATCCTTCCGTTGCTACTCGCAATCACTTAGTTCGGCTCAACGCGGGATTGGTTCGTAAAATTGCTCATCGGGTTAGCCACCAATGTGCCGAACCGTATGAAGATCTAGAGCAAATTGGCTATTTGGGTCTAATCCGGGCAATTGAGCGCTTTAATCCGGCTCAAGGATGTGCATTCAGCTCATTTGCAGTGCCCTACATTCGCGGTGAAATGCTGCACTTTTTGCGCGATCGCGGCAGCACGGTCAAAGTCCCTCGGCGCTGGCAAGATTTACAAAAAGAAGGTCAACGCGTTCGGCTGGAGCTAGCTAAAGAGAGCGGACGGCAACCCATGGATAGCGAAATTGCCGAAGAACTAGGGATTGATGTTCAAGAATGGCGAGAAATTAGGCTTGCTGTCCGCAATCGCCTGCCGCTCAGCCTAGATGCGACAGTTCAACAGTTAGATTCTTCTATCACCTTGGGCGAAACGCTGCCCGATTCTCGCTACCAGGCCATGCAGCGGCTCGAAGAAGACCGTCAACAGCTACAGCGCGCCCTCAACCAACTCGAAGATAAAACAAGGGCCGCAATCGAATTTGTTTTCTTCAGCGACCTCTCTCGCAAGGAAGTAGCGGAACGGATTGGCGTCAGCCCCATGACGGTCACTCGCCGCATTCAGCGCGGTCTAGAGCAAATGGTGTCGTTTTTACAGCTGCAAACAATTCAAACAGATTCATGATTCATCTTTCACCCAAATTCTGACAGTTTCATCGGCACTGCTGCTGACAAGACTTTGCCCATCAGGGCTAAAAACAATCGCTGTTACCGACCAAGACCCCGGTAGCGTTAGTGGACGCGCCGTCAGACAAACTACCCCTTGATCATTGGGAGCCAGTTCCCACAGCCGAATTCGGTTGTCTTCGCTGCCACTGGCTAGCAAAGTCCCAGTCGGGTCAAGGGCGAGGCACGTAATGAAATCTTTGTGCGCCAGGAGCGATCGCCCCTGTTCCTGACGCCCCAGATGCCAAAACCGCAGGGTTTTATCCCAGCCTGCGCTGATTAAGGTTTGCCAATCGGGCGTGAGAACGAGGGCACTGATTCGGTCGCTGTGCCCTCGCAGCGTGTCAATCAGGCGATCGCCCCGCAGATCCCAAAGGCGGATGGTCTTGTCGTAGCTGCCACTCACCAGGGTTTGCCCGTCAGGGCTGAGCCGCAGCGTACTGACGCGATCGCGATGCTTACTCAACGTCGCCAACCGTTCTCCCGTCTCCAAATTCCACAAATTAATTTGGCCATCCCCGCCGCCACTGGCAAACACCTGGCCGTTTTGGCTAATTGATATCGACGAGACTAGCCAGTTGTGGCCAGACAGGGTACGAATCAGCCGCCGCGTGCTGATATCCCATTGCTTTAGAGTGCAGTCGTCGCTGCCGCTCATCAGCTCTAGGCTGTCGGGGCTAAAGGCAAGGGTGCTAATGCGATCGCTGTGCCCTCGGTGGCGCAGCGATCGCCCGCCAAAAGTGTGCAGCAAATCGCCAGTTTCCAGGCTCCATAGCTTGATGGTTTTATCGGTGCTGCCACTCGCCAGCAATAGCCCATCTGGGCTGACGGCGACAGTGGTGACCACACCCTCGTGCCCAGTCAACGCGCGAACACAGCGCCAAGTTTGGGTAGAGGGAGCGAGCATGAGGCGCGATTCTGTTGCCCGCAGAGCCAGTGCTGTTCGGCGGCTAGCCATCCCCAAGGGAACGCGGGCAGCCGTGCGACCAACCGGGGTAGATTTGAGCTTGAGGTCGCGCATGATCTCAGAGGCCGTGTGGTAGCGCTGGCTGGTGGCCCGGCACAGCATTTTGTTGAGAATTTGGCTGAGGCGATCGCTAGCGGGCTGAGTTAGGTAGTTTTGCCACACCCACCCGTCTTCGCTAGCCGAATACAAGTCAAACGGATGGGTTGCCGTCAGCAGATGGATGCAGGTAACGCCCAAGCTATACAAATCACTGGCAAAATCGGCCTTGCCCATCACCTGCTCAGGAGCCGCATAGCCCGCACTGCCAATCATGGTGCCCGTCCGCGCTAAGGCAGTTGTGCTGGCATATTTGGAAGCGCCAAAGTCTACTAGGAAGAGGGACGCAGGAGCGGGAGCAGGCAGAACCGGAAGGGCAGGGGGCGCAGAGGAAAGGGCTTGAGACGGTGAAATATCTTTCTCTCTAGCATCATCTGCCTTGGCCTCTGCGTTTACAGTCCCCAAAATAATATTTTCTGGTTTAATATCACGATGAATCACGCTCTGGCTGTGAATAAAGTCCAGTACCGGTAGCAGGCTATTGAGCAGGTGCCGGATTTGAGTTTCGTTGAAGGCACCTTTGGCCGCTAGCAGTTCATCCAGATTACGTCCGTCGATAAATTCTTGGATCAGATATTGGCCGTCGGTTTGCTCAAAGTGAGCTAACAACCGAGGAATTTGAGGATGTTGCCCTAGGCAGTCTAGCCGCTCGGCTTCTTGGCGGAACAGCTCCATGGCTTTGCGCGGGTCTCCCTGCCCCAACGGCAGAAACTGCTTGATCACACACAACGCTGCCGGAGGAATTTCAATTTTTAGGTGGGTCAATGCATCGGCTCGGCTCAAAGACAGCGCCGCTGGAGCTTTCGACCCTTCAGGCAAATCAGCTGCTTCCAGCTTGAGGCAGTCCGGATGCTGTTCATCCACGGCCAAAAACGTTCGGCCAAAGCCGCCTTGCCCAATCACCGCCAACGCGCGGTAGCGATCGCCCAATCGCAGCTTCGTGCCACACTTTTGGCAGAACAGAGCGTCATCCGGATTGGTAGGGTTCTGGCACGTCGGGTTCAAACAGTAGGTCATGCAGGCAGCGATCACGCAGCAATCATAATGAAGGGCTAAAGGATGGCACCATCTCCATTTTGCCTCTTCCAAGTCGCAGCCCGCTCAAGTCGGCACTAGTTCCCCAGGCCGCAACCGCGACCATTTACCCCTTTCTTCGACAAAACTCAGGCAGCCGACTACATCCCATTCCATCTCAATCGTGTCGTCCGTATCGCTGGGACGAATATTCACATTGATGGTTGGCTCGGTAGGTTCAAAGTCAGGAAATTCTGTCAAGTGAGGTTGCTGATGCTGATGTTCTACTGCGTTGTAGGTGAGGCAGCGGTCTACATATTGGCAGTTGATACAAATACACATCCTAGGATTCCTCCGCAGCTTGAGCCAACGAGTGAGCAAAGATGGCTCTATTCCTGCTAATCTAGCGCAAGTTTTAACAAAACAGGCAATGCCCTTAGTGGATGTTGCAAAATGAAAAAACAGCACTGAGTGGGCGGGTACAACCTGCTGTTTGGCAGTCGTCAGCGGTGATCTGCCGTGAGCGACAAAACTGGACACAAAACGTTAGGCCGCAAGCCACACCGCTGACCCGTATTTCTACATGTTTCGAGATGTTTCAGGCCGGTTTAGATTTGCAACCCACGCTGCCTCACGATTGTTCTATTGTTGCTTCTGCGCTGTCGCCCCAAACTTGGTCGTTCAGCTTGAAGTGGTTACCGCCAGCGGCTTATCTGGTGGGTGGGAACGTGCGCGATGCCTTACTCGGCAGGCGGGCAGATTATTTGGATCTAGACTTTGTGCTGCCGGAGGGAGCGGTTCAAACGGCAAAAGCGATCGCCAACTATTACAGTGCTGGCTTTGTGCTGCTAGATGCAGAACGCCAGATTGCCCGAGTGGTGTTTGAGCGTGCCACCGTAGATTTTGCGCAGCAGGTTGGGCCTAGCCTAGAGACCGATTTGCAGCGGCGAGATTTTACGGTCAATGCGATCGCCTACAACCCCCATTCTGAGCAGTTGCTCGATCCGATCCACGGCTATGGTGACCTGCAACGGCGACAAATCCGCATGATCGCCCCCGAAAATCTTAAGGAAGATCCGCTGCGGCTGCTGCGAGCTTACCGACAAGCCGCCCAGCTAGACTTTATCCTAGAACCCAATACGCAAACTACAATTCGTCAGTTAGCGGATTTACTGCGCGAAATTGCTCCAGAGCGGGTTCAGTCCGAATTGAACTATTTATTGGGCACAGCCAACGGGACACCATTTCTGGCGCTAGCGTGGGAAGACGGGTTGTTGCAGCATTGGCTCCCGAGCGCGACTGCCGCTGGACTAGCGCAGATTGCCGATATTGACCGAACGGCGATCGCCCTTGCCGCATCCTGTCCGGCCTTTAGCGTAGAACTCGTGGGCTGGCTGCGAGATCAGCAAAAGGCATCTGGATTGGGTCGAAGCTGGCTGCGAATTGCGAAGCTGGCTAGCCTGATGGACTCTGATCTGCCGACCGCAGAAGCCCAACTGTGGCGCTTAAAGTACAGCCGCGCCGAAGTCCAGTCTGTGCTAACGGTACTCAAATACTTGCCCCAGGTAGAAGCCCTCGACCTGCTTTTAGCCTCTCGCAAAAATCAATATATCTTTTTCCAAGCCGTCGGAGCCGCATTCCCTGCCCTGGCCGTATTAGCCGTCGCCCGAGGGCTAGACCAGGAGGCGATCGCCCCTCTTTGCAGCCGGTTTCTGACCGCCACCGATCCGATTGCCCATCCTTCACCGCTGCTAACAGGATGCGACCTAATGACCACCCTGCATATCCCCGCTGGCCCCTGCATTGGGCAACTCCTAGAAGCCCTCCAGGTAGCCCAAGCAGAAGGGAAGATTGGCACCAGCCAAGACGCATTGACCTTTGCCGAAATTTGGATTCAGCACAAAAAATAGCCAAACCCCAGTAAAGCAGCACCATCCTGTTTATCCTTCCTCCCGTCTCCCGCATCCTTCCCCCACCCCCTTTCCTGTTAGAGTGGAGCTGAGGGCTTAACGCGACGCCAGCGTTCGCAAGCCATTTTTGGTGTCATTGAGTCCGGATATTTGGGCAAGTGGACTTAAAGCAAACATTTAAAACTGATCGTCCCATCATTGGGGTTGTTCATTTGCTGCCTCTTCCTACGTCTCCTCGGTGGGGAGGTAGCCTCAAAGCAGTTGTAGACCGGGCAGAGCAAGAAGCAACGGCACTTGCCTCTGGCGGGGTCAATGGCATTATCGTCGAAAATTTCTTTGATGCGCCTTTTCCTAAAGACTGTGTTGATCCAGCTGTTGTCAGCGCCATGACTCTGGTCGTCAATCGGCTGATGCATTTAGTTACCCTACCAGTCGGGATTAACGTCCTGCGCAACGATGCCCGCAGCGCCCTGGCGATCGCCACCTGCACTAACGCCCACTTCATCCGGGTCAACGTGCTTACAGGCGTGATGGTAACCGATCAAGGCGTAATTGAAGGGCAAGCCCATGACCTGATGCGCTACCGCCGAGAACTGGGTAGCGAAGTCAAGATTTTGGCCGATGTGCTGGTCAAACATGCTCGCCCATTAGGATCGCCCAATCTGACCACAGCTGTTCAAGAAACTATTGAGCGCGGTTTGGCGGATGGAATTATCCTATCGGGTTGGGCAACGGGTAGCCCCCCCAGCCTAGAAGATCTAGAGCTAGCCACTGCCGCCGCTAAAGGAACGCCCGTTTTTATTGGCAGTGGAGCCAATTGGGAGAATATTCCCCAACTGATTCAAGCGGT